>JADGHC010000145.1 GCA_019689655.1 Microbispora sp. | reverse complement strand
CTCTGTGGGCGGTACGGGGAGGCCGGAGGGGGTGCGCTGGGGAGGGATGACCGCGTCCACGGGCGCCGCCACCGGCTCGGAGGCGACGGCACCGGCGGGCCGCCGGCGTGGTTTGCTCCAGCGCCGCATCACCGGCACCTCGACGAAGCGGTAGAGCAGCCAGGACAGCGCGATGGTCACGGCGAGTGCGACCAGCAGCATGCCGAGCGCGGGCAGGGTGTCCCACTGCCGCTCCGCGCCCACCGCCATGTGCCCGAAGCGGAGCACAAGCCGGTGCCACAGGTAGAAGGCGAACGAGATGTCCCCCAGCCACATCATCACCGGATGGCGCAGCAGCGATTTGGTGCCCTTGACGTCCGCCATCGCGGCGGCCGGGATCACCAGGGCCATCGGGATCGCGGTGATCGCCACCATCCGGTAGATGACGGGGACCACGGCGGCGGCCAGGAAACCCACCACCAGCAGCGCGAACGCCGGGCCGAGCCGGAGCCCGATCCACTTGCCGCTGAGGACGATGCGCGCCATGACCATGCCGAGCACGAAGTCGAGCGCGCGCACCGGCGGGGCGGTGTAGGCCAGCCAGAACACCCACTGCGACACGTTGTGCCAGGGGATGCTCGGGCCGTCGGTCGGCAGGGGCAACCGGGCGACGACGGTGGGCACGGCCCACATCAGGGCGAGCAGCCCGCCGGCCCACCACCACAGCCGTTCCGGCCTGATCCGGTTGATCCGCCTCAGCAGGAACGGGAACAGCAGGTAGAACGCCGCCTCGCAGGACAGCGACCACGCGACGGAGTTCACGCTGAGACTGACCGACAGGTCCGGGGTCCACGCCTGCAGCAGGAACAGGTTGAGCAGCGCCGGCCCGACCTGAGGCGGCGTCACAAGCCAGGTCAGCAGCAGCGCCGCGACCAGGAACGTGAAGAAGTGGTTCGGGTAGACCTTGAAGAACCGGCGGCGCCAGAACCGTCTCGGTGTGTCGTCGGCCCTGGCGGACCAGGTGAGGACGAAACCGCTCAGGATGAAGAAGAATCCGACGCCCGTGGGCCCGCCCTGACCGAGGATGGCCGCGTACACGTCCTGCGCGGCCGGGTCGGCGAACACGTGCTCGAACTGGGCGTGGAAAAAGAAGATCATGCCGGCGGCGATGATCCGCATGCCGGTCAGCGACGGCAGTCGGGTCACCGGCGGAGCCGTGCCGGTGTTGTCCATTGGATCTCCTCAGCTCACTTACGGAGAAGAGATGTGGGCGGCGTTGTGACGGACGTAGTCCGCCAGCCCGCGCGTCCCGAGTCTGGGAGGGGCCCACAGCACGAGGCGGTCGACGCCCAGGCGCCGGTATGCCTCGACGATGTCCTTGTCGATTCCGCCCCTGGGCGGGGACACGGTGATCGACAGAGGACCGAGCCGGGCCGGCCGCTCCACCGTCCGCGCGATGTGGCGCAGGCGCATGAGCAGGGCCTCGAGGTACGCCGGCGGCAGGCCGAAGGCGAACCACCCGTGGGCGTGCGTGATCGCGAGGCGCAGCGCCTTGTCGCTGTGGCCGCCCGCGATCAGCGGGAGGTCGGCCTGCACCGGCCGGGGGAATGACTCCACGCCGCTGAAGTCGACGTGGGCGCCGTGGTAGGCCACCGGCGGCTCGTCGTACCACAGGGCGCGCATGGCCTCCAGATGCTCGCGGCCGCGGTCGGCGCGGCCCTTGAAGGCCACCCCGACCGCGTCCGCCTGGGCCTTGATGTAGCCCATGCCGAAACCGAGCGTGAACCGGCCGCCCGACAGCCGGTCGAGCGTCGCCACCTGCTTGGCCGTGATCACGGGGTTGCGCAGCGGCAGCAGCATGACACCGGTGCACAGCCGGATCGTGCTGGTCACCGATGCCAGATGAGACAGCGTGATCAGCGGGTCGTTGAGGACGTACCCCGGGTGGAACCACCCGTTCGCAGGCGGGGGCACCGGCATCACCGGGTGCTCCCCCATCCACAGCGAGTCGTAGCCGACGTCCTCGGCGAGCCGGGCGATGTCCCGCATGTCGGCGGGGTCCTCCACGGTCTCGCCGCCGTTGAGCGCGAACAGGCCGATGGCGGGCGGTGCGGTCTCCGTACGTGCGATTTCGGTGGTGAGCGGCATTTCCTAGTCCTGGTCGGCCCGCAGCCAATCGGCGACACGCTCGCCGATCATGATGCAGGTGAGGTTGGTGTTGACTCGGAGAGTGACGGGGATGATGGACGCGTCCGCCACGACGAGGCCCTCGACGCCCCGCACGCGGCAGCGCTCGTCCACCACCGCACCCGGGTCCCCGTCGGGTCCCATTCGGGCCGTGCCCATCGGGTGGCAGTGGTTGTCGACGGTGGCGCGCATGAACTCGTCCAGCGCCTCGTCGGACTCGATGACCTCCGGCGACGGCACCATGTCGCCCGTCGCGAACGGCCGGAAGTACGGGGTCTCGGCGATGCGCCGGGCGAGGCGGATGCCCTCCCGCATGCGGCGCCGGTCCTCCGGGTGGTCGAAGAAGTTGTAAACGATCTTCGGCGGGGCCTCGGGGTCGGTCGACTCGATCGTCACCCGGCCGACCGAGTACGGACGCTCGACCCCCGTCGAGATCATGAAGACCTTGTCGGTGCCGATCTTCTCGCGCAGGTCGGCGGCGAACCCGTTCAGATCGACGTGGCTGAAGACGTAGATCTGCATGTCGTCGGTCTCGGCGGAGCCGGGGTAGGTGCCCTGCAGCATCATCTGCACGACCGGCAGCGACTCGTCGTACACGCCGGGCCGCGGGCGGAAGGTCACCATGCAGGTGGGATGGTCCTTCAGGTTCTCGCCCACGCCCGGCAGGTCGGCGACCACGGGGATGCCGAGCCGGCCGAGGGCCCGGGCGTCCCCGATGCCCGACCGCATGAGGATCGCGGGCGTGCCGATCGCGCCCGCGCTGAGCACGATGCGGTCGCCCCGGACGACCTCCTCGCCCCGCTCGCCGCGGACGACGACGCCGACGGCGCGGCCGTCCTCCACGAGGATCTTGTCGACCAGCGTCTCCGGCCTGATCTCCAGGTTGTCGCGCTCCCGCGCCGGCCCGAGGTAGGCGATGGCCGTGGAGATCCGCAGCCCGTCCACCTGGTTGGTGGGCAGCGGGCCGACCCCGGCGCCGTCCGGCGCGTTGTGGTCCTCGGTCTCCGGGAAACCGAGCGACTTGCACGCCTCCCGCAGGGCCACCTGCAGCGGGCCGAGCTGCTCGTCTTTCCACCGCCAGACCGGGATGGGCCCGCCTTTCCCGTGGTTGGGCGGGCCGAAGTCGCGGTCGTCCTCCAGCCGGTTGAAGTAGGGGAGCACCTCCTCCCAGGTCCAGCCGTCCACGCCGAGGGAGGACCATTCCTCGAAGTCGACCGGTCGCGGCCGTACGGCCAGCGAGGTGTTGATCGCCGAGCAACCGCCCACGACCTTGCCCCGGGCCAGCGGGATCTCCCGGCCGGGCACGGCCTCGGCCCGGAAGCCCCAGTCGTGGTCGACGAACGACGGGTAGAGGCCGTTGCGGAGGTCCTCCGGCATGGTCTCGATGTCGGGGAAGTCGGGGCCGGCCTCCAGCAGCAGGACTCGGCGGTCCGGGTCCTCGGAGAGCCGGGCGGCCACGACCGCCCCGGCCGACCCGGCCCCGATGATGATGTCGGTGTACATGAGGGCAACTCCTGAGTCCGGGCGCGTCGGTCACCGGGCGCCGAACCGTCCGGTCCACCACCGGTTCGGTATGGTCACCACGGCGGCCAGCGCCGCGAGCGCGATGAGGTAGACGAGACTCGCCGCGAACGCCCTGCCGTAGCCGATGGGGGAGGCGCTCGCGCCGTCGAGGGTGCCGAAGAAGATGATCCCGATGACCGCGACGCCGAGAGCGCCGGCCATCTGCTGGACCGTGGACAGCACGCCCGAGGCCGACCCGGCGTATTCCGGATCCACACCGAGCAGCACCTGGGACAGCAGCGGGGCGCCGACCATGCCGATACCGCCGCCGGCCACGGCCATCAGCACCTCGTACAGCGGCAGGTTCACCCGGGCACCCGCGTCGCGGGTGATCAGCGCGAGGCAGATCTCCCCCGCGATGATCAGGATCGCGCCGACGGTGAGCGTACGGCGGCCGAGCCTGCGGATGAACTTCGCCGCGTTCATGGAGGTGGCGAAGAACGCCACTCCCATGGGCAGGAAGACCATCCCCGCCCCGAGCGGGGAGTAGCGCAGGCCGTCCTGCACGTAGAGCGCGATCACGAGCATGAACGAGGCCATCCCGCCATACACGGCGAGCACGGTGGTCAGGCCGGTCACGAAGGACCGGGAACGGAACAAGGACGGCTCGACCAGGGGCGTGCCGCCCGCCCGGGACAGGCGCACCTGCTGCCACGTGAACAGCGCGAACACCACGACGCTCGCCGCCAGGGAGACGAACGTCCAGGTGGGCCAGCCCTCCTGCCGGCCCTCCACCAGGGGCACGAGCAGCAACAGGACGGCGGGGAACACGATGGCGACGCCGACCAGGTCGAGACCGCGCGCGCTCTCGGAACGCGACTCGGGGACCAGGCGCGGCAGCAGGAGCAACGTGATCAGGCCGATGGGCAGGTTCACCAGGAAGCAGGCGCGCCAGCCCAGGCCGAGCACGTCCCAGGCGATCAGCAGGCCGCCGATCACCTGCCCGCCGACCGTGGCGAGACCGAGGGCCGCGCCATACCCGGCGAACGCCCGCGGCCGGTCGTCACCGGTGTAGGTGACGTTGATGATGGACAGGACCTGCGGGAACATGAGCGCGGCCGCCATGCCCTGCACGGCCCGGGAGATCACCAGCATCCCCGGGCTCACCGCCAGGCCGCACAGGGCCGAGGCCACGGTGAACGCCGTGAGGCCGATGGCGTACACCTTGCGCCTGCCGTACAGGTCGCCGAGGCGTCCGCCGGTGATCAGGCCCGAGGCGTACGCGACGCCGTAGCCCGCGACGACGAACTGGATCTGCGCGTCGCTGGCGCTCAGCTCCGCCTGGGCCGACGGAATGGCGACGTTCACGATGAAGAAATCAAGAATCGTCATGAACGTGCCGACGAGAATGACGGGAAGTGCGAACCAGCGGGTGCGGCCGTGTGTTTCCCCGATGCTCGCGGAAACGGATCCGGTGACGCTGCTCATGTGGTCACCTCGCAGCGGTCCACGGCGTATGCCGGAGGCACGATTTCGATCGCTTTGCGAAACGCGCAGTGCACGGTGATTCGCTCGCTTCGCTTGCTCATCTTCCTCTCCTGGGGCGCGCGAACGGGGGATTCCGACAAAGCTTTTCCGGCGGCGGCCGTGGGCTCCAGAATCGACCTGTGCTGGTATCGCGAGTACCACCGTCAGGCGCGGTCCCGGTATCCCTCGCTCACTTCGACGATCACGCCGTCCGGGTCGCGCAGCCACACGCTGCGCCAGCCGTGGATGTGGGCGGAGAAGTCGAGAGGCCCCAGGGTGATCTCGACCTGCCCCTCGATGCGGCGGAGGAAGCCGTCGAGGTCGTCGGTCTGGAAGGCGATGTGCCTGACCGTGCCCGCGGCCGGGTGGCCGTCGCCGCCGGGGGTCTCCCCCTCGGGCGGGCGGGCCTGCCCGAACAGCTCCAGGTAGGCGTCGCCCAGCCGCAGGAAGACGATGCGCAGGTCGCCGAGGTCGAACTCGTTCGCCCTGCGGGCGCCGAACCAGGTCGTGTAGAACTTCTCGGTGGTGTCGAGGTCGCCGCAGTTCAGGGCGGCGTGTGACCAGCGCACGCCGGCCTCTCAGACCACGGTGCGGGTGCCGTCGGGGTTGACCGGCGACCACCACAGGTTGAACGCCGTGCTGCCGTCGCCGAAGATGGCGCCGCGGCCCTCGACGACCCGGCCGTTCTCCCACTTCAGCAGGTGCAGGCCCTCGATTTCCAGGCGGTCGAACGGGGACGTGCTGTCGGCGGGGGCGTGGGCGCGGGTGGCGTGGGTGCGGTTGACGTCGACCGAGTAGCCGTCGGCGGCGTTGACCAGCACGGTGACGGGCTCCATGGTGAAGGTGCCGCCGGAGACCTCGTGCACCTTGTTGATGAAGGCGACGAAGGCCTCCAGGCCCTCGTGCCAGCCCGCGTACGGGTGGTGGCCGGGGGTCAGGAACCGGACCGCCGGGTCCCAGTACTGCGCGGCCTTGGCCGGGTCGCCCGACATGAGGGCGTCGTAGGCCTCGTACACGCGGGCGGCGGTGAGCTCGCTCATGATTGCGCTCCTTGCTGTGATTGCTCGTTTGCGGGTGTCGCCCGAGGTCAGAGCGAGGCCGACCCGGGCATCGGGGCGAGGTCCTCGACCACGTAGGTGCGGATGCGGGGAGCGCCGTCCTCGGTCGTGACCGACCACGTCTGCGTGGCGTCGAAGCCGAGCCAGGTGCTCTTGGGCGAGGGCGCGTCCCAGACCGTGGCCTGCCAGTTGACGACGATCCGCACGTCCGCCTGGCCGGGCCCGGTCGGGGTCACCTCGACGGACTTCAACTCGTGGATCTCGTCGAAGAACCGGTGCGTCACGGTGTCGTACCACTTGCGGAAGTCCTCGAGGCCGTTCAGCGTGCCCTCGGGGAATTTCATGACCAGCCCCTCGGTGGCGAGAAAGGGAATCACCTTCTCGACGGGGTCGTGCCGGTCCAGCGCCTCGTACCATTCCTGTACGAGCCGGCACACTTCTGCCTCGGTCACCGCGCACTCCTTTCTCGGAAGTCGTTTCACGCGGTTGTTCCGAGTTAACGAAGGCGGCGCCCGGCGGGGCAAGGAAACGCAGAGAGAAGAGAAATACTCCGCCAACTGCACGAAATATCGGCCGTACCGGCCCGGCGGCGAGCGGAATCGCGACGGGAGCCCGGCTCGCATCGCCTGCCCGCCGGTGCAGCGACAGCTTGGGCTCGCGTTTGCCGTTCTCCAGCAGCGACAGCTGGCTGGGCGCGCGCCCGACGCGCTCGCCGAGCTCGGAGAGCGTGAGACCGCGCTGCTTGCCCAGGTCGCCGGGTCCGCGTCCCTCGAACCGTCCACCCCGCCCGCTACAAGCCGAACGCGCTCCGCCTCTCTTCCCTCCTCTCCGGTCCCGGGAACGACGGACGCGGTGAGCGGGTGCGGCCCCGAGCACGTTACGGGCGGGACGGTAACGCCGAGCATCGGACGGCTGAGCCATATTCGTCCGAGATGAGGCGAGCGAAGGTAGCGTCGGATACGTCAAGATCTTTTCGATGGGTGGTGGGAACTTCCGTCGGAAGGCCTCGCCCCCTGACACCTGCACCTGAAAAGAGCGACTTCGGGAGCCGATGATGGGTGACGAGATCGAGCTGATCAGCGACGGCGACGGCCTGACAGTGATCGGAAGCCCGGAGGCGGTCGACCGCTTCCTCGACTCCGAAGGGCTGTCGGCCAAGGACCTCCCGCTGGCCAGGCTCGAATCCGCCATCCGTACCACGGCCGCGGCCGCGCAGGTAGGTGCCGACATCGCCGCCAAATCGGGCCGCTGGGTGAAGCTGACCGAGGAGTCCGCGGAGGCCCTCAAGAAGTACAAGCTGATGAAAGGCCCGAATTCGGGTGTGAGCCGTGCCGTACTGACGGAGAACGGCAAGATCAAGGGACTCCTCCAATTGGCGACACCAGGCTCGCTCCTGGCCAACCCGGCGCTTCTGGCCGGTGTCGCGGGGCTCATGGCGCAGCTCGCCATGCGGGACGCCATGGACGAGATCACCGACTATCTCGCCGCGATCGACAAGAAGGTCGACGAGGTGCTCCGCGCCCAGAAGGACGCGGTGCTCGCGGACCTGATCGGAGCGGGACTCGTCGTCGACGAGGCCATGACCGCCCGGGAACAGGTGGGCCGGGTGTCCGAGATCACGTGGTCGAAGGTGCAGGCCACGTCGATGACGGTCGCGCGAACCCAGGCCTACGCGTTACGCCAGCTCGACGCGCTCGCCGAAAATCTGGAGAACACGACCAACATCGGTGAGCTCGCCAAGGCGTCCAAGGACGCGGAGGTGAAAGTCCGGGAGTGGCTCGCCGTGCTGGCCCGCTGCTTCCAGCTGCACGACGCGGTCGCCGTACTGGAACTCGACCGCGTCCTGGATGAGTCTCCGGATGAGCTGGACCGGCACCGCCTCGCGCTCAAGGCCGCCCGGCAGAACCGGATGGAACTCATCGCGCAGTGCACCGAGCGTTTGCTGGCTCGCATCACCGCCGCTGTCGCAACGGCCAACAAGAAGGTGCTGCTGCACCCGAGCGCGTCCCCCGCTGTGGTGCAGTCGGGCAACAATGTCACGATCACCGTCGTCGACTTCCACAAGCGGCTCGGGATCAAGGGCGGCCGGCAGCTGACGGAAGCGAGACGATGGGTGGACGCGGCCACGGAGGCGAAGGACAAGGCGCTCGAGGTGGGAGCAGAGGGCCTCAACGCCGCCATGCGCATCGGTAACGAGACCGTCGACCTGGCCAAATCGGTGACGGGCAAGCTCTCCAGCGGGATCGCCGAACAAGTGCTCCGGCTGCGCGGAAACAAGGAAAGCTGAACCGCGGCACTCCGGCTCCGGGGCGCGGTACGGCCGGCCCCGGCACCGGCTCAGCTCCACGTCGGGGCGTCGTGATCGTCGATGCCCGCCAGGCGTATGTCCGGGTCGGACAGGCCGGCGGCGGCAGCGGCCCGCCGCAGGCGTACGGCGTCGCGACCGGCGAGCACGACGCCCAGCCCGTGCCGGACGGCCTCGGCCAGGACCAGCCTGCCCCGATATCCGCTCGCACCATAGACAGCGATGTTCATGCGGCTCCTTTCCGGTGGTCGCGCCCCACCGTAAGGACCCGTGCCGATACTTCCAATACGTCTTACGCTCGTTTTTTTGCGTTATCGTCTCCACCGTGGACGTCTTGTCCGATGTGATCACCACGATGCGCACCGGAGCGCCCCACGCGGCGCGCGTCGATCGCGGCGTGCCGTTCGGCCGCAGGTTCCCCCCGAGCGACGGAGCGGGATTCCACGTGGTGCTGCAGGGGACGGCCTGGTTGATCCCGGCACACGGTGATCCCGTCGCTCTCGGACCGGGCGACGTGGTGTTCCTGCCCCGCGGCATCGCGCACGGCCTGGCCGACACGCCGGCGTCGCTGGCCGACCTCCCGTCCGATCCGGATGAGACGCGGCCGCCGGAGTCCGCACCGGTCACGGTCATGCTCTGCGGGGCCTACCTGCTCGACCGCGCACGCGCGCATCCGCTCATGGACGAGCTGCCCGACGTCGTCCGTCTCCCGGCGCGCGTCGGCCGGCGCTCCGAACTGCGCACGGCGCTGGATCTCCTCGTCTGCGAGCTGGAAAGCCTCCGCCCCGGCCGCGACGCGATGGTTCCCGCGCTGCTGGACGTGCTGCTGTTGCACATCCTTCGTGCCTGGTTCGACGAGCACAAGGACACGCCCACCGGCTGGACCGCCGCCCTGCACGATCCGCCCGTGGCCGCCGCCCTGCGCGCGATGCACGGCGAACCGGAACGGCAGTGGAGCGTCGAGGAGCTGGCCGGGCGGGCCGGGCTGTCCAGGGCGGCCTTCGCCCGGCGGTTCACCGCGTTGATCGGCCGGCCGCCGCTGACCTATCTCACCTGGTGGCGCATGACCATCGCCGCCAGGCTCCTGCGTACGTCCGACATGCCGGTGCACATGGTGGCGGGCAAGGCGGGATACACCTCGGAGTACGCCTTCGCCCATGCCTTCAAACGCGCGTACGGCCTGCCTCCGGGCGCGTACCGGCGACAGGCCACGGCGTAAGGCGCTTTGCAG
Organism: Microbispora sp.; assembly: GCA_019689655.1. Classification (GTDB taxonomy): domain Bacteria; phylum Actinomycetota; class Actinomycetes; order Streptosporangiales; family Streptosporangiaceae; genus Microbispora. The sequence goes on along the minus strand of JADGHC010000145.1, from coordinate 2,415 downwards.
GCGGAGATTATCCCTATTGGCCCATAGGAGGCAGCGGGCGGGAGGAGCACGGCGCCGCGCACATCGCCGAAATGGCGATGGAAAGCACCCGGTAACCGGGTCTGGCGAACGCGCCGGCCGAGCCCCGGCTGTCGCCTCATGAGCCGTTTGTTTGGACGGCCCCGGAACTCCCGGTAATGGCGTACAGCTTGTGGTCCTCACTGCCGACATACACCACCCCGTCGACAACCGCAGGAGACGAGCGCACCCAGGCGCCGATGGTGAAGTGCCAGCGTTCACGACCGGTAACGGCATCGACCGCATACAACTTGCCGTCGGCGCTGCCGACATACACCACCCCGTCGACAACCGCAGGAGACGAATCCACCAGGTCACCGGTGGGGAAGTGCCAGCGTTCACGACCGGTAACGGCATCGACCGCATACAGCTTGTGGTCGTTACTGCCGACATACACCACCCCGTCGACAACCGCAGGAGACGACTCCACCGCGCGACCGGTGGTGAACGACCAGCGTTCACGACCGGTAACGGCGTCAATCGCATACAACTTGTGGTCGTTACTGCCGACATACACCACCCCATCGGCAACCACAGGAGACGACTCCACCCAGTTGCCGGTGGCGAAGTGCCAGCGTTCACGACCGGTAACGGCATCGACCGCATACAACTTGTGGTCGTTACTGCCGACATACACCACCCCGTCGACAACCACAGGAGACGAATCCACCGAGTCACCGGTGGTGAACGACCAGCGTTTGCGTCCAGTAGCGGCGTCAATCGCATGCAACTTGCCGCCCCAGCTGCCGACATACACCACCCCATCGGCAACCGCAGGAGACGACTCCACCGCGCGACCGGTGGTGAATGACCAGCGTTTGCGTCCAGTAGCGGCGTCAATCGCATACAACTCGCTGTCGTCGCTGCCGACGTACACCACCCCATCGGCAACCGCGGGAGTCGAGTACACCCAGGCGCCGGTGGTGAACGACCAGCGTTTGCGTCCAGTAGCGGCGTCAATCGCATACAGCTTGTGGTCCCAGCTGCCGACGTACACCACCCCGTCAACAACCGCGGGAGACGAGTACACCTCGCCGCCGGTGGTTACGGACCACTTCAGTGCTCCGTGTTCCAGCGTGCGGGACGAGGTCGGGCTCTTCTGGGCGAGCGTGGGGGATGCGCCGGTGTGCGGCCCGCTCGTCCCGGTGGCCGGGTTGGCCCCGGGGGTGTCAGGGGTGCCTTCGTGGAGCTGCCAGCCGATGACGCCGGCCGCGACGGCACCGATGGCCGCAAGCCCAAGCAAAACCGTCCGGCGTGGTACCTCTGTTGTACGGTCACCTGTCGAGCCGTCCGCGGCTGCTTCCTCATGGAGACCGCCGTTCGAGGGGTTCTGCAGATTACGGTTGCCGCGCTCCTCGGTTGAGTGGACGACTGCCTGATGCTCCCGCGGGTCACCATCGGGGCTTATGGTCGCCGGGTCCACGACCGGCTCGACCCGCACTTCAGAGTCCTCAGAGGTGTCCGGGAGCGGCGGTGTCGCAGGAAGTGGCGTCGCAGGCGGCGGCGTGGCGACACGGTCGCGCACAACCCGCGCCACATTGTCGGGCAGCCAGGCGGACTCGGTGAAAAACTCGACCAGGGTGGCGTTGCCGCCGACACTCTCGGCCAGCTCATCCAGCAGGGCCGATGCGCTCGGCCGCCGCTCGGGCTGCTTGGCAAGACACCGCCCCACCACCGACCGCAACCTCGGCCCAAGCGCCCCAAGATCAGGCTCCTGATGCACAACGCGATACAGCAGAGCCTGCCAAGAGCCCGAACCGAACGGCCCCGCCCCCGTCGCGGCGAACGCCAGCACCGCCCCCAGACAGAACACATCAGTCGCCGGCCCCACGGGCGCACCGGTCAACTGCTCCGGAGACATGAACCCGGGCGTCCCCACAATCATGCCGGTCTGGGTCAGCCTGCTGCCCTCGACAGCGACCGAGATCCCGAAATCGATGACCCGCGGCCCATCGGCGGCGAGCAACACGTTGGACGGCTTCAAATCCCGGTGAACGACCCCGGCCGCATGAATCGACTCCAGCGCCTCGGCCAGCCCCGCGCCCAAAGCCAGCACCGACGCCTCGGGCCACGGCCCATACTCGGCTATTGCCCGATCGAGCGACACCCCCGGCACATACGCCGTGGCCAGCCACGGCGGTGAACCATGCGGCTCGGCGGCGACCACACCCGCGGTGAAAAAGCCATTCACCGTGCGGGCCACCGCCACCTCACGAGCAAATCGACGCCGGAACTCCCCGTCTTCCGCCAAATCCGGGCGGACCACCTTCACCGCCACCGCCCGGCCGCTCTTCGAGCGGCCCAGATAGACCCGGCCCATCCCCCCCGAACCCAGCCGCGCCACAATCCGATAAGGAC
>JADGHC010000144.1 GCA_019689655.1 Microbispora sp. | reverse complement strand
AGCCCGGCCACCGACAGCGTTTGTCTCGCCGGTATGCGAGCGCCCGCTCTGCCGGTCCCGCCGGCGTCTGGACAGCGAGGGCGTCGCCCGTGCTCGAAGGCGGGAGCGCGTGCTCGAAGACGGGCGTGTGGCCAGCCGGTCGTGGCTCGGGTGCCGAGCGGTCACTTACCAGCGCAGCGCGGTGAAGTCGATCGGCTGGGGTGACAGTTGCCGGGTGCGGTCGACGAGGTCGCGCATCCGGCGGGCGAACTCGTCTGCGGGTAGCCGCTTACGGTCGCCGTGGCCGGGCAGCAGCCACTCGAAGCGTACGCGCGGCGCCGTACGGGCCAGTGACGCGGCCAACTCGGTGATCGAATACCAGGTGACCGACTCGGCGACGGCGACGTCGCCGATGGTACGTGACCAGTAGAAGCTGTCACCGCTGAAGCAGTATGTCTCGTCGGCGACGTACAGCACACTGCCCTCGGTGTGCCCGGGCATCGGATGGGCTGTCACGCCATCGGCGACCTCGACCGGCTCGATGCCCCGGATGACGCGGTCGGCATCCGGGGCGGCGGCGAGATCTCCTTCGTGGATCCACAGGCGGGCGCCGAACCGGTCGGCGTAGTCGCGGCCGTGCGCCGCGTGGTCGCGATGGGTGAGCAGCACGTCGGAGATCGGGCCGAGAGCGGCGTATTTGTCTGCCAGGGCGGAACTCCAGCGCGGTGTATCGATCATCATGAGGTTTCCGGCGGGTCGCAGCAGCAGGTAGGAATTGGCGCCGGCGGTGCGCCGCGAGTTGTGCCCGCAGAGATACACGTGCTCGGAAAGACGGAGGGGGAAGGGATCAAACGCCGGGTCAGGGCCGCGCCCGCCGCGCCGGATCGAACGGGTGTGGCACGCGAAGGCCGCGGCGTACAACGCCCTTTTCTCCGCATCGGTACGCGGCTGACGGATGATCGAGGAGTGTCCGGCGACCTCGGCGACCAGCTCCGGTGCGAGCTGCCGGGCGACGTCGCAGTTGGTGCAGCGATGATCGACGCTCCAGACGGCGTCGGCCGGGTGCTCGTTCATCGCGGGGTCCCTCCGTGCGGGGCGGTGACGAATGGCCCACTCGACTATCACGCCTCGCAGCGTGGGGACGAATCAACGAACAGTAGTGACTTGTCCACAAATTGTCGCTCTCGAGCACTTCGGAGAACGGCGCCGTAAGGAATCTACATTGTAAAGGAGGGTGCTTAAGGCAGAGCCCGCCGACGACCGTGCCGCAACACACAAGTGATCGACGACGACCGGACGACGGGATCGCCATGATGTCGTCCGGCACCGACATCTCCGGTCCGTACCGTGGGAATGCCCATGAAATGGACGTCGAGGCGGGCACGTACGCGCTGGGGCCGAGGTTCGGCCGGCTCCTTGTCCTGACCGGCCGCACCGGGCTGGGCGGCAAAGCGGGGCACGATCTGACGATCGAGGTCACCAGATGGCGGGGCGAGGCGGTGGTGACGCCGCACGACCCGGCGGGCTGCCGAGTGATGGTGGAGGCGGAGGCGGCCTCGCTGCGCGTCCGAGAGGGCACGGGCGGGATCAAGCCGCTCACCGACTCCGACCGTGTCGAGATCGAGAAGAGCATGCGCGACAAGGTCCTCAAAGCGGATCGGTACCCTCTGATCACCTTCCGGTCGACCCGGGTCGAGGGCGATCCCGAGGCGTTCCGCGTCGAGGGCGACCTGACGCTCGTCGGTGTCACCCGGCCGGTCACGGTGGACGGAGCGCTGGCGGATGGCCGGGCGCGCGGCCGGGCGACCGTCGTGCAGTCCCAGTGGGGCATCCGGCCCTACTCGGCGTTCCTCGGCGCGCTCAAGCTGCGTGACGCGGTCGAGGTGATCTTCGACGTACGGCTGGGGGAGGGCCAGGGCTGACACGGGCGCGGCGTCGGGCACCATGGTTGCGTGACTTTGGTGAGCGATGCGAAGTCCGCGCAGCGGTGGGGCATGCTGGCCGATCTGGTGGCCGACGGCGAGGTGGTGATCCTCAGTGGGGCGGGTCTGTCGACCGAGTCCGGGATCCCGGACTACCGCGGGGAGACGGGCCGCAGGCGCCGGGCCGAGCCCATGACCTACCAGACTTTCGTCAGTAGCCCCTCCGCCCGCAGGCGCTACTGGGCGCGTAGTCACCTGGGGTGGCGGCACATCGCCGAAGCCTCGCCCAACGCCGGGCACCGCGCGGTCGCCGAACTGCAGCGCCGTGGCCTGGTCGCCGGGATCATCACGCAGAACGTGGACGGCCTGCACCAGGCGGCGGGCGCGCACGGGGTGATCGAGCTGCACGGCAGCCTGCACCGGGTGCGCTGCCTCGCCTGCGGCCGCCGCACCTCACGGCACGCGCTCGACCGTCGTCTGCGCGCGGCCAACCCCGGCTGGCACGCCCGCTCACAGGTGATCAATCCGGATGGGGATGCCGTCCTGTCCGCCGACGAGGTCGAGTCGTTCCGTACGGTCGACTGCGAGAGTTGCGGCGGCGTGCTCAAGCCCGACGTCGTGTTCTTCGGCGAGAACGTGCCGCCCTCGCGGGTGGAGGAGTGCTACGCGCTGACCGAACGGGCCGGCCTGCTGCTGGTCCTGGGGTCGTCGCTGACCGTCTTGTCCGGATATCGGTTCGTCCGGCGCGCCGCCGCCCGCTCGATCCCCGTCGTGATCATCAACCAGGGGCCTACCCGGGGCGACGGTGAGGCGCTGCTGACCTTCGACGCCCCGCTCGGCGCGACTCTCACCGCTCTGGTACGGAGCATCTCCTCGGGACATCCCCTTAACGTGCACGTGCGCCGGGTCGTCCCGGCGGCACCCCGTTGAACGGGAAGTACGGGCAGGACGACGATCCGGCGCGGCCGGAACGTCACCGGTTTCCACCATCGTTTTTCGCGGTCGCGAAATGTGCGAGGATCTCGCGGCCCTGCGGGATGGCGAGGTCGAGGAGGCCGGGAAAGCGGGCGTCGAGGTCGTCGCGGCGCAGGCTGTTCAACCGGCGGGTGCCCTCGTCCCGCTGCCGGATCACTCCGGCCTCGCGCAGCACCTTGAAGTGGCCGCTCTGCGTCGACTTGCTGACCGGCAGCGCGAACCACGTGCTGCCGGCCTGGCCGGGTGCGCAGGGTCTCCACCACGTCGTCCACGTCGATCCAGCCCCGCTTCATGGGGTAGGTGAACTCGTCCAGGACGTACAGCCCGTAGGTCTCGGCGGCGAGGTCGCGCTTGATCTGCGCCCACCCCTCGCGGGCGTCGGCGGCGCGGTCGGCCTCGGTGCCCGGCCGCCGGATCCACGACCAGCCGTCGCCCATCTTGTGCCAGGCGACCGGGCCGCCCGTGCCGGTCTGCTCGTGCAGCCGCCCGAGGGCGAGCAGCGCGGCCTCCTCACCGACCCGCCACTTGGCGCTCTTCACGAACTGGAAGACCCCGATGGGCCAGCCCTGGTTCCAGGCACGCAGCGCCAGGCCGAAGGCGGCCGTCGACTTCCCCTTCATCTCCCGGTGTGCACGATCAGCAGCGGGCGATTGCGCCGCCGGCGCGTGGTCAGCCCGTCGTCCGGCACGCTCACCGGTCTGCCCTGCGGCATCTACGTCACCCTCCTGACATCACGCACGACCGCGGGCCGGATGAACGGCCGCGGGTTCCTCCGACGACGGCGGCATCGTCATGGGCGGATCTCCCGCAACGCGAACTCCACGGCGGGCAGGCCGCCGGGCACGCCGCCTTCGATGAGCCGCCACACCGCGCCGGTGTCGAGGTGCTCTTCGACCAGGTCGCCGAGGGCGTCGAGGCGGGCCTCCCGATGCGCGGCGAACGTGCCGGTCCCGGGCAGCCAGGCCCGGCCGGTGACGGCGGCGACCTCGGCGAGGAAGGCCCGGCGGAATCCGTCGCACTCGAACAGCCCGTGCCAGGTCGTGCCCCACACCTGCCCCGCCCGGCAGCCGTCCAGGAACGGCTCGCCGCCCAGGGCCGAGACCCGGCCGTGGTGGATCTGGTAGCCGGTGACGCGGTGGCCCCGCCACTCGCCCGCCGCGAGCGCGAGCACCTTGTCCGGGGCGTACGCCGTGCGGGCCGGCAACAGCCCCAGGCCGGGCACCCGGCCGGCCCGGCTCTCCACGTCGTCGTCGATGACCGTGCCGAGCATCTGGTAGCCGCCGCAGATGCCGAGCACCGGGCGGCCGTCGGCGGCGCGGCGGCGCAGCGCCTCGTCCAGGCCGCGCTCGCGCAGCCAGGCGAGGTCGCCGATGGTGGCCCGGGTGCCGGGCAGCACGACGAGGTCGGCGTCGGCGAGCTCGGCCGGGGTGGTGACCAGGCGCACGCTCACCCCCGGTTCGGCGGCGAGCGCGTCGGCGTCGGTGACGTTGGACATGCGCGGCAGCCGTACGAGGGCCACGCGCAGCACGTCGCGCCCGACCGGCGGAATGACCAGGCCGGGACGGCTGTCGAGGTCGAGGGAGTCCTCCACGTCGAGCCAGAGCCCGTGGTGCCACGGGAGCACGCCGAGGCACGGCCGGCCGGTGGCCTGCGCCAGCCAGTCGAGCCCGGGCCGCAGCAGCGCGAGGTCGCCGCGGAACTTGTTCACCACGAAGGCGGCGATATGCCGCTGGTCGTGCGGGTCGAGTACGGCGAGGGTGCCGGCGAAGTGCGCGAGCACGCCGCCCCTGTCGATGTCCCCGACGACCAGCACGGGCAGGCCGGCGGCGCGGGCCAGGCCCATGTTGGCGATGTCGCGGTCGCGCAGGTTGACCTCGGCGGGGCTGCCCGCGCCCTCGCAGATCACGACGTCGTAGCGGCGGCGCAGGCCGTCCAGCGCGTCGAGGACGACGTCGAGCAGGCGCGTCTTGTGGTCGCGGTAGGACAGGGCGTCCACGTCGGCGTGCGCGCGGCCGAGCACGACCACGTGGGAGTGCCGCTCGCCCGCGGGTTTGATCAGCACGGGGTTCATCGCGGCCTCGGGTTCGACCCGGGCCGCCGCCGCCTGCATCGCCTGGGCCCGCCCGATCTCGCCGCCGTCGGCGGTGACCATCGAGTTGAGCGCCATGTTCTGCGCCTTGAACGGCGCCACCCGTACGCCGCGGCGGGCCAGCCACCGGCACAAGCCGGCCACCAGCACGCTCTTTCCCGCGTCGGAGGTCGTGCCCGCGACGAGCAGGCCGCCGCCTGCCGCCACGTCAGCGGGCGGCGCGCGAGACCGGCAGCGAGGCGCGTCTGCGCAGGCCTGTCCGGGCCATGGCATGTCCCCCCTGGGGGTCCGCGCCCCCGGTAGAAGGTCCGACGGCCGGAGTCTCCTGGCTCCCGGATCGGCGCTCCCCTCGGCCTTCCCGTCCGTGTTGGACAGTGGCGTCGGTGAGGGTCGCTCCCCGGTGACAGTGGCGGGACCGCGCCGGATTCACACCGGCTTCCTCCGCATCCGTCGCTTGCGGTGGTCAACATACACCTATGCGCTAGATGTGCTGCAAGCGCGGTATGTCCGATGTATCGGTAAAGCTACGTACGCCGCGATTCCCACCATGGGCGTACTGCGCTTTGCGATGATGTCGCGGTGAACGTGGTGCGGCCGGTGCGCGTGCGACTGCCCTTCGTGGTCCGGCGCGCACTGGCCGAGCCCCTGCTCCTGACCGCCGCGTTCGCCTCCATCCTGCTCGCCACCACGGCGATCTCCGCTCTTCTGCTACACGCCGGGTCGGCGACCCAGGCGGGGCTGCGGCGGGCGCTGGAGACGGCGCCGCTGACCGCCACCGCCACCGTCGTCACCACGTCGGTCACGGCGGCTGACTTCGCCGGCCTCGATCGGGCCGTCCGCGCGGGAATCGCCCGCGCCCACGGGGAGGTGCCCGTAGAGGTCACCGTACGCGTCGAGTCCGACTCCTACAGCCTGCCGGAGCGGGGCGGCAGCGGCGGCACCCGGCCCGTCCTGACCCGGTTCGCCATGTACGAGGGACTGGACGGCCGGGCGGATCTGGTGAGCGGACGCTGGCCCGCCGCCGGGAAGACGACGACGGTGGGGACGGCGACGGTGGAGGCGGCGCTGCCGGAGCCGGCGTCTGCGGCGATGGGCGTGTCCACCGGCGACGACTTCCCGGTCACCGGACGCCTGGACGGCCGGCGTGTCCGGGTGCGCGTCACCGGCGTCTTCCGGCTGCGCGACCCCGCCGACCCGCGCTGGGCGGGGGAGGAGCTGCTGCGCTCCGGCACCCGGACGGGCGACTTCGTCACCCGCGGGCCCCTGGTCGTGCCCGCGGGCACCTTCCTCACCAAGTTCGCGACCGGCGTCTCGGCGCGCTGGCTCGCCGTACCCGACCTGCGCCGGCTCGCGCCCGGCCGGGTGCGGGCGGTGGCGGCGTCGGCCGCCGGGGGTCCCGCCGCCGTGCGGTCCGGCTGCCCCGGCTGCATGGTCACCGAGACGCTGTCCGCCACGCTGCTGCGGCTCGACCGCGACGCCCTGGTCGCCCGCTCGATCATGCTGGTCCCGGTGCTTCAGGTGCTGGTGCTCGCAGGGTACGCGCTGACGCTGACGGCGCGGCTGCTGGCCGAGCATCGCCGGATGGAGACGGCCCTGCTGCGCTCCCGGGGCGGCGGGGCGCCGCGGCTGGCCGCCCTGTCGGCGGGCGAGGCGCTGCTGATCGCGCTGCCCTGCGCGCCGGTGGCGCCGTTTCTCGCGCCCGTCCTCCTCAAGCTGCTGGGCGCGGTCCCCTGGATCGAGACGACCGGCGTCGAGCCGCCCGGGACGCCGGACGGGGCCACGTTCGCCGTCGCGGCGGCGGTCGCGCTCGCCTGCGCCGCGATGCTGGCCTTCCCGCCCCTGGCGGCCGCCCGCCGCACGTACGCCGAGGAGCAGGCCGAGCGCGGGCGCGGCGATCGGCCCGGCCTGGCGCAGCGGGCCGGCGCCGACCTGGCGCTGCTCGTCGTCGCGGCGCTCGCCGTCTGGCGGCTGGCCCGCTTCGACACGGCCGAGGCCACGCGCCTCGGCGGCGAGCTCGGGCTCGACCCGCTGATCGGGGCGGGGCCGGCGCTGGCCCTGCTCGGCGGCGCGATGGCCGCCCTGCGGCTGGTGCCCGTCGTCGCCGCGGTGGCGGAACGGGTGACGCGGCGGCGCTCCGGCTTCGGCCCGGCCCTGGCCGCGCGGCAGGTGAACCGGCGGCCGGCCCGCTATCGCGGTCCCGCGCTGCTGCTGACGATGGCGGTCGCCATCGGCGTGCTGTCCCAGACCACCGCCGCCACCTGGCGGGGCGCGCAGGAGGACCGGGCGCGGCACCTCGCGGGCGCCGACCTGCGGGTCACGGCCCGGCCGGGGGACGACCCGCGCACCTTCACCACGCTGCCGGGGATCACGGCGGCCGCACCGGCGCACCGCGCCACCGTCGTCGCGGGCGGCGCGGACGCCACCCTGATCGCGCTGGACGCCGCGCTGCTCGGCCGCGTCATGGCGCTGCGTCCCGACCTGACGGAGCTGCCGCCGGCGGTGCTCGCGGCCCGGCTGGCCGCCCCCGCGGGACAGCCCCTGCCGGTCGTGGCGACCCCGGGCCTGGCGGACACCGTACGGATCACGGCCGGCACGGCCACGGTGCCGATCCGGGTCGTGGGCGTCGTCGCGGCCATGCCCGGCACACCGGAGGGAACCCCGGCCCTGCTCGCCGACCTGGCGGCGCTGCGCGCGCACGGAGCCGGGCAAGCACCGGTGACGGAGTGGTGGCTGGCCGCCGGCGGGCACGACACCGCGCGGGCCGCCGCGGCGCTGACGGCGTCCGGGCGGGAGCCCGGCGACGTGACCGACGTGGCCGCGCTCACCCGGAGCCTCAGGGACGACCCCACGGCGGCGGGTCTGCGGGGGGCGCTGCTGCTCGGCTTCGCGGCGGCGCTGGCGTTCGCCGTGCTGGGCTTCCTGGTCAGCGCGGCGGTTCTGGCGCGGGAGCGCAGGGGCGAGTTCGCCGTGCTGGGCGCGCTCGGCGCGGGCGTGCGGCAGACGCTGGGCCTGCTGGCGGCCGAGCAGGCGTTCGTGATCGGGCTCGCGCTGCCGGCCGGTGTGGCGCTCGCCCTGGCCGTCTCCGCCGTGGTGGTGCCGCCGATGGTGTCCGCCGCGACCCCCGGTGCCCTGCCCGTGCCGCTCCACGTCCCGTGGCCGCAGGTGGTGGTGCTGGTGGTCGCGGTCCTCGCGGTGCTGTCGGTGATCGTGGCGGGGCTGGCGCGGTCGCTGCACCGCCGCGAGCCGGCCGCCGCGCTGCGCGCGGGGGAGGGGCCGTGATCCGGCTGCTGGCTGCGCACCGGGGCGTGGCGGCGCTGCTGGCCGCGCTGGTGTTCGGCGCCGCCCTGGTGGTCTCCGCCCTGCCCCGGAGGGTCGAGTCGTCCTTCGACGCGGCGGCCCGGGCGGCCGTCGGCTCCGCGCCGCCCGGCACCGCCGCGCTGGCGGTGCGGTTCGTCCGGCGCTACGACCTGACGGCCCTGCCGTCCACGGCCGAGGCGGCGCGGGCGGACGGCGCCTGGCGCGCGCTGCTCCCCCCGGCGCTGCGGCAGGTCACGGAGAGCGAACCGCACTTCGGGTTCGCCACCGCGCCGCAGCCCATCGAGGGACGGGCCCACCGGTTCGTCACCCTGTCATGGGTGTCCGGGGCGGACCGGCGGATCCGGTACGTCCAGGGCCGCCCGCCGGGCCCCGGCACCGGCACCCGTTTCGAGCTGGCCGTCCCCGCCGCCGCCGCGGCCGAGATGGCGATCACGACGGGCGACACCCTCCGCCTCGGCCCGTTGACCGCCGAGGTCACCGGGCTGTTCGAACCCGTGCGCTCCGCCGGCCGGTTCTGGGCCGTCGAGCCGGAGCTCACCCGCGTGCTGCGCCGGCGGGCGGTGGGCCAGACGGAGGACGACCTGATCATCACCGGTCTCACCGACGGCGACAGCCTCGCGGGCGCCGCCATGCCGCTGTCCTACCAGTGGCTGCTCACCCCGGCGCGGGACCGGATCACCGCGGCCGGCGCGGCGGCCGTGCTCGGCGCCACCGAGGAGTTCCGCCGCCGGTTGGACAGGCAGGACCTCCAGCTCGCCCTGTCGACCGGGTTCGACCGCATCCTGAAGGAGTACCTGGACCGGCTGGCCGTCACCCGCGCGCTGATCGCGGTGTTCCTCACCGGGCTGGCCGTGGTGTGCCTGGGCACCACCGCCCTGGCCGTGCTGCTGCTCGTCCGGCGGATGCACGGCGACCTGCTGCTGATGCGCGCCCGCGGGGCGTCTACGGCCCAGATCGTGCGCCTGTGCGGGGGAGCCGTCGCCCTGACCGCGCTGCCGGCCGCGGTCGCGGGCCGGGCGGTCGCGGGTCTGCTGCCCGGCGCGCCGGCGACGGCCGCGTGGCTCGGCCCGGCCGCGCCGGCGGCGGGGGCCGTCGCAGTCGCGTGCGCCGCCGTCGCGCTGCGGGTCACCCCGGGATGGCCGGGACGGCGCTCCCGCGGCCGGCGGGCGGCCGGCGCCCTGCGCCGGATCACGCTGGAGATCCTGGTGCTGGTGGTCGCCGTGGCGGGCGTCCACCTGCTGCGCACCCGCGGCCTCGCCTCCGGCGACGCCTTCCTCGCGCCGGTGCCGGTGCTGCTCGCGCTGGCCGTCGCGCTGGCGGTGCTGCGCGCCGGCCCGGCCCTGATCCACCTGGCGTTCCGGGCCGCCGCCCGGCGCACCGCCGTCGTGCCGTTCCTGGGGCTGGCCGCCGCCCGTGCCGTGCCGGGCGCCGCGCTGCCGGTGCTCACCCTGCTGCCGGCCGTCGCGCTGGCGGCGTACGGCGTCGCGACCGCGGGCGGGCTGGAGGCGGCCCAGCGGCAGGCGGCGTGGGAGCGTACCGGCGCCGAGATCAGGGTGGAAAGCGAGCAGGACATCCCCGCGGAGACCGTGGCGCGGATCGCCCGCGCGCCCGGCGTCAAGGGGGTGGTCCCGGCCGCGGTGGGGACGACGGTCGCCGAGGTCGGCTTCGGCGGGCTGCCGGCCACGGTCGTCGCGGTCGACCTGCGCGCCTATCACCGGCTGGTCGCGGGCAGTCCGCTGCGCCTGCCTCCCCCGGGGACCGGCGCGCTGGTCTCGCGCGACCTGTCCGCCATGCCGAGCTTCGAGATCGGCTGGCCCGAGCGGACCACGGTCACCCCGGCGGGGACCATCGGCGCGATACCGGGGGTGCGAAACGGCGACGGCGCCCTCATCGTGCTCCCCACCGCTCCCCGGCGGGCCAACACGCTGCTGATCTCGGGGGACCCCGGCGCGGTCCGGCCGCTGCTGCCGGACGGGGCGCGCATGACCACCGTGGCGGGCGCGCTCGCCGAGATCACGGGGACGCCCCTGACGGCGGCGCTCATCGCCGCGTTGCGCGTGGCCGCCGCGGCGCTGGCCGCCTACGCGGTGGCGGCCGCCGCGATCGCCGTGGCCTCGGTGGCGGCCCGGCGCGCGGAGGACCCGGGGCTGCTGCGCGCCCTCGGCCTCACCCGCGCCCAGGCCGGTCTGGTCACCGCCGTGGAGGTGGCCCCGCTGCTCGTCCTGGCCGCCGCCATGGGGCTGGCGGCCGGTCTCGCACTGCCCGCGCTGCTCGGCCCGGGGATCGACCTGGCGGCGTACGCGGGCGCCTACCTGGGAGGAAGCCGTGGACACGCTGGCTGACCTGGAGGCCCGGGCCGCGCGGGGCGGCCCCGCGCCCGGTGCCGACGCCCACATCCTGTGCGACAACCTCGTGCGGATCTACAAGTCCGACGGCCCCGCCGCGGTCGAGGTGGTCGCGCTGCAGGGGCTCGACCTGCTCGTCGGCAGGGGCGAGCTGGTCGCCGTCGTCGGGGCCTCGGGATCGGGCAAGTCGACGCTGCTCAACATCCTGTCGGGGCTCGACGTGCCCACGGCGGGGCTCGCCCGGGTCGCCGGGATCGACCTGCTGTCGATGACGTCGCGCGAGCGCCTGCGCTACCGGCGCTCGGTCGTGGGCTTCGTCTGGCAGCAGACCTCCCGCAACCTGCTGCCGTACCTCACCGCGCGGGAGAACGTCATGCTCCCCATGCGGCTGGCGGGCGGCCGGTCCCGGCGGGCCCGGGCGTCCCGTACGGAGGAGCTGCTGGAGCTGACCGGGATCGCGGATCGGGCGGACCGGCGCCCGGCGGAGCTGTCCGGCGGCGAGCAGCAGCGGGTGGCCGTCGCCGTGGCCCTGGCCAACGCGCCCGAGGTGGTGCTCGCCGACGAGCCCACCGGGGAGCTGGACAGCGAGTCCGCCGAGGAGGTGTTCGGCGTGCTGCGCCACGTCAACCGCGAGCTGGGCGTCACGACCGTCGTCGTGACCCACGACCCGATGGTGGCGCAGCAGGTCGACCGGACGATCGGCATCCGCGACGGCCGCACCTCCAGCGAGACGTTCCGCCGCACCTCCTCCGACGGGAGGGTGGTCGCCGAGGAGTACGCGGTGCTGGACCGGGCCGGGCGCCTGCAGCTGCCGAGGGAGTTCATCAACGCCCTGTCCCTGAAGCACCGGGTGCGCCTGGAGCTCGAACGCGACCACATCGGGGTGTGGCCCTCGGGGGTGGAGGACCAAACCGATGAGTGAGCCGCTGGTCGTTGTCGAGAACCTGCGCAAGACCTATCCCAAGGGGGTGCGCGCCCTCAGGGGAGTCTCCTTCGAGGCGCACCCCGGCGAGCTGGTCGCGATCCGCGGGCGCTCCGGCGCGGGCAAGACGACTCTGCTCAACCTGATCGGCGGCCTGGACCGGCCCGACGAGGGCACGGTGCGGGTCGCCGGGAAGCCGGTGACGGGCCTGCCGGAAAAAGAGCTGCTGCGGCTGCGCCGCGACGTCGTCGGATTCGTCTTCCAGTCGTTCCGGCTGATCCCGGTGCTGACGGCCGCCGAGAACGTGGGGGTGCCGCTGCGGCTGGCCCGCGTCCCCGCCCGGGACCGGCAGGAGCGGGTCGAGGTGCTGCTGTCCCTGGTCGGGCTGTCCGATCAGGCCGGGCAGCGGCCCCACGAGCTGTCGGGCGGGCAGCAGCAGCGGGTGGCGATCGCCAGGGCTTTGGCCAACCGGCCCCGGCTGCTGCTCGCCGACGAGCCGACCGGGCAGCTCGACTCGCAGACCGCGCGGCAGATCATGGAGCTGCTGCGGGTGCTCGTACGGAGCGAGGGCGTCACCGCGCTGGTGGCCACGCACGACGCGGAGCTCGTCGGCCTGGCCGACCGCGTGCTGGAGCTGCGGGACGGCGCGGTCCTGGCGTGAC
>JADGHC010000143.1 GCA_019689655.1 Microbispora sp. | reverse complement strand
GGCGTCGTTCACGGGCAGGAGACCAGCCGCCGCAGCAGCGGCAGATCGACGCACTCCAGCGTCGGCACCGCGGTCACCCCGCTCATCCCGTTCACGCCGCTCATCCACGGACCGACCGCGATGACGGCGCACCCGGCGGACCGCGCCGAGGCGACGCCCGTCGGGCTGTCCTCGATCGCCACGCACGCGCCGGGGTCGACGCCGAGCCGCGCGGCGGCGTCCAGGTACGGATCGGGGGCCGGCTTGTTCCTGGCGCTGTCCCCGGCGGCCAGCGACAGCCGGAAGCGGTGCCCGCCGACGGTCCCCAGTACGAGGTCCACAACCGGCCGGGGAGACGCGCTGACCAGCCCGGCCGGGATCCCGGCCGCGTTCAGGGCCTCAAGCAGCGTGACCGCGCCGGGGAGCGGGGTCACCCCGCCTTCGAGCCGGCTGGTGAACGCGTCCATGAGCATGGCCTCGACGGCCCGCCGCCCGGGAGCGGCGTCCGACCCGCGCAGCACGTAGGCCGCGGCGTCCTCGACCGGCAGGCCGGACAGCGCCTCCCGGTCGGCCTCGCCGAGAGGGGAGCCCAGGCCGCGGGCGACCTCCGCGCAGGCGTCCCACCACAGGCCCTCGGTGTCCACCAGCGTGCCGTCCATGTCGAACAGGACCGCCGCCGGGCGGTCCCTAGACGACATCGGGCTCGGGAACCGCCGGCGTGGCTCCGGTCTCCGTACGGGCCGACACGAGCACGGGCCGCTCGACCAGCCCGACCCGTACGGCGGTGCCGGGCGCGAAGCGCGCGGAGTCGTGGCCGGGGACGTCGGCGAGCACCTCCGTGCCGTCGCCCAGGCGGATCCGCAGGCGGGTGGTGGAACCCCGGAACGACGACACCATGACGATCCCGCCGCCCTCGGCGTCGGGCGTGACCAGCACCGCCTCGGGACGCACGAGCACGTCGGCCTCCGCCGACGCGGGCGGCTGCCCCTCCACGGGCAGCGTCTGCCCGAGCACCGTGACCCGGTCGCCCGACAGCACGCCGGGCAGGTGGTTCATCGCACCGACGAACTCGGCGACGAACGGGGTCGCCGGACGGTCGTACAGCGTGGCGGGGTCGGCGACCTGCTCCAGGCGGCCGGCGCGCAGCACGGCGACCCGGTCGGCCATCGACAGCGCCTCCTCCTGGTCGTGCGTCACGAAGATGGTCGTGATGCCGAGGGACAGCTGCAGGCGCCGGATCTCCTCGCGCAGCGTGACCCGCACCTTGGCGTCGAGCGCCGACAGCGGCTCGTCCAGCAGCAGCACCCTGGGCTCCAGGGCGAGCGCCCGGGCCAGCGCCACGCGCTGCTGCTGGCCGCCGGACAACTGGTGCGGGTAGCGGTCGCCGACCGAGGGCAGGCCGACCAGCTCCAGCAGTTCCTGCGCGCGGGCGTGCCGCTTGGCGGCGGGCACCTTGCGCACCCGCAGGCCGAAGCCCACGTTGTCCCTGGCGTTGAGGTTGGGAAACAGCGAGTAGGACTGGAAGACCATGCCGGCGTCGCGCCGGTTCGCCGGCACCCGCGTGATGTCGGCGCCGTCCACCAGGATCTCGCCCTCGTCGGGCTGCTCGAAGCCGGCCAGGCAGCGCAGCGCGGTGGTCTTGCCGCACCCGGACGGGCCGAGCAGCGCGAGCAGCTCGCCGGGCTCCACCGTGAGGTCGAGCCCGTCGAGGGCGACCGTGCTGCCGAACCGCCGCCGCAGGCCGCGGAACTCCACCCGGGCCCCGTTCATGATCCACTCCTTTGCCTCGCGCCGGCGGACGACAGGGCGAGCAGCAGCAGCCAGGTGATCAGCAGGCTGAACACCGAGACCGCCACCGACACCTGCGCCTGTGAGCCGGAGATCGTGTAGATCCAGACGGGGAAGGTCTGGAAGCTGAGCAGCCGCGCGATGGTGAACTCCCCGAGCACCAGCGCCAGCGTGAGGAACGACGCGCTGGCCATCGCCGACCGCATGTTGGGGATGATCACCCGCAGCAGCACGTGGGGCCACGACGCCCCGAGGTTCCTGGCCGCCTCCGACAGCGTGCGCACGTCGATGGCGCCCAGGCCGGCGTCGAGCGAGCGGTAGACGAACGGCAGCGCGAGCACGACGTAGGCGAGCACGAGCACCACCGGGAAGTCGGGGTTCTGCAGCGAGATGATCGTCTGGTAGAAGGGCGTGCTGGCCAGGTAGTCGGGCCCCCACCGCAGCACCATGCTGATCCCGGCCACGAACGTGATCGGGGGCACGACGAGCGGCAGCGTGCAGACCACTTCGAGCACCGGCCGCAGCCGCGGCGCACCGAGCCGTACGGCCACCGCGGCGGGCAGCGTGAGCAGCAGCACCAGCACGATCGTGGCGATGCCGAGCCCGAGCGACAGCAGCAGGCTGGTGCCGAAGCCCTCGGCGGCGAAGATCTGGCCGTACGCGTCGAGCGAGAAGCCCCCGTCCGGGACCTTCACCGTGAAGACGAACGACGCGATCAGCGGGACGAGGAAGTAGACGGCGGCCAGCACGAGGACCACCCCGCGCCAGACGCGGGGCCGCCGTGGCCGGCCGCCGCGCCGGGGCGCCGTCCCGGGGGAGACCTGCGTGGTCACCTGGGGAGTCAGCGAAGCCATCGGGCGCTCCTTCGCTGCAGCGGGAGATAGACGGCCATGACCAGGCCGGCGATCACGATCATGTCGAGGCTGAGGGCCAGCGCGACGTTCTCGTGGCCGATCAGGACGTTGCCGCTCAGCGCGTCGGCGATCTTCAGCGTGACCAGCGGGACGGTGGACCCGACCATGGCCTGCGCCGTGGCGTAGGCCGCGAACGCGCCGCCGAACAGCAGCACGACCCCGCCGAGCAGCGCCGGGGTCAGCACCGGCACGCCGACGTACCGCCAGAACTGCCAGGTGCTCGCGCCGTTGTTCTGCGCGGCCTCGCGCCACTGCGGGCGCAGCCCGTCGAGCGCGGGCACGACCGTGAGCACTTGAAGGGGGATGGAGAAGTACAGGTAGACCAGGGTGAGCCCCCAGAAGTTGTACAGGCTCCATCCGTGCTCGCCGAGGCCGAGCGTGGTGGTGACGACGCCCGAGTTGCCGAGCGTGGCGATCCAGGCGAAGGCCAGCGGCACGCCGCCGAAGTTGGCCAGCACGCCGGAGGCGGTCAGCACCGCCTCGCGCAGCGCCCGGAACCTGGAGGTCACCACCGCCTGGGCCAGGATGGTGCCGAGCACCCCGCCCAGCACCGCCACCAGCGCCGAGATCTTGACGCTCCCGATCAGGGCGGTCAGGTACGCGCCCTGGAGCGACTCGGTGAGGTTGGCGGTGCTGAACGTGCCCTCCTTGGTGAACGTGCCGCCGAGGAGGACCAGCATCGGCACGCCGAAGACGATGACCACGAAGGCCAGCAGCGGCACGGCCGCCCACCGGCTCTTCGAGAGCGTACGGCTGTCGCGCACGGTGTCAGCCCGAGACCGCCGCGCTCCACCCGGTCGCCAGGACCTCCTTGGCCTTGTTGACCTGGTCGGGAGTGGGGAAGGAGGGGGTGCCTTCGACCTTGGGGAGCTGGGCGACCATGGTGGCGTCCGCGCTGCCGTCCTGCTGCATGGAGGGCAGCATCACCGGGCGGGCGTACCCCTTCAGCCACAGGTTCTGGCCCTCGGTGCTGTAGAGGAATTCCTGCCAGAGGCGGGCGGCGGCGGGGTGCGGCGCCCACTTGTTGATCGCCTGGGCGTAGAAGCTGGCGTACTTGCCGTCCGCCGGGATGGCGATCTTCCAGTCCACGCCCTTGGAGGCGAACTCCTGGGCATAGCTGGCCTGCAGGTAGTCCCAGTCGAGGGTGATCGGGGTCTCGCCCTTCTCGACCGTGGCCGGGGTGGCCTCCACCGGGTTGAAGTTGCCGATCTGCTTGAGCTTCTTGAAGAAGTCGATGCCGGGCTGGATGTCGTCGAACGAACCGCCGTTGGCGAGCGCGGCGGCGTACACGCCGCCGAAGGCGGCCCCGGCCTTGGTCGGGTCGCCGTTCAGCGCGACCTGGCCCTTGTATTCGGGCTTGAGCAGGTCGGCGAACGTCTGGGGGCAGTTCTTGACCCGCTTGGCGTCGCAGCCGATCGAGATGTAGCCGCCGTAGTCGTAGTACCAGGCGCCGTTCGCGTCCTTCTGGCCATCGGGGATCTTGTCCCAGTTCTGCACCTTGTACGGTGCGAACAGGCCCTCCTGCGCGCCGCTGAGCGCGAAGGCGCTGCCGAGGTCGAGCACGTCGGGGGCCCGGTCCTGGCCCTTGAGGGTCTTGACCGCGTTGATCTCGTCCTGGCTGGAGCCGTCGGGGTTGTCGTTAGTGATCTTGATGCCGTACTTGGCCTCGAAGGCCTTGATGATCTCGCCGTAGTTGGCCCAGTCGGGCGGCAGCGCGATGGTGTTGAGCCGGCCCTCCTTCTTGGCCGCCTCCACCAGCTTGTCCATCCCGCCGAAGTCCTGGGCGGAGGTCGCGGTGGCCGCCTTGGAGTCGCCCGACGCCGAGGCGCCGCCGGCGGTCGTGGGGGCGGCGCCGCACGCCGCGATCACTGAGGTGGTTATCGTGAGCGCGGCCACGAGGCCGACGGTACGTGTGGACAATGGTCCCTCCCACTATGGTGCGT
This sequence comes from Microbispora sp., assembly GCA_019689655.1. GTDB lineage: Bacteria > Actinomycetota > Actinomycetes > Streptosporangiales > Streptosporangiaceae > Microbispora. Next base: position 7,592 of record JADGHC010000143.1, on the reverse strand, counting down.
GGATCGAACTTAGGCGAACTTGTACAAACAAGCCAGAGCAAGTAAGTCGCATATCGATGTCAGTCGCGTGAACGGAAGGGCTCAGCACGATGGCGCGCTATGAACAGATCGCGAGCGACCTGCGGGACGCCATCGTCAGGGGGGACTATCCGATCGGCGCTCAGCTTCCCTCCGAGGCCGAGCTGGCCTTGCGTTATTCGGCCGCGCGCGGGACCGTCCGCCAGGCCGTCGCGCTGCTCGCCGCCGAGGGACTGGTCGGGTCGCGGCAGGGCGCGCGGCGCATCGTGCTCGGCAGCGAGCGCAGCCAGAGCTTCGCCGAGTTGCACAGCTTCGCCCAGTGGGCCAGGTCGATGGGCTACCGCGCGAGCGGCACCGTGCTGTCCTCCCGGCGCCGCCCGTGCACGCCCGCCGAGGCCGTACGGCTGTCGCTCGAGCCGGGGGAGGAGGTGCTCGCCGTGCTGCGGCTGCGGCGGCTCGACGGCGAGCCGGTGCTGGTCGAGCGCACGGTCTACGCCGGCTGGATCGCCCCCGCCGTCGAGCGGCTCGACCCGGAGTGCGAGTCGGTGACCCAGGAGCTCTACGAGTCGGTCGGCCTGGTCTTCGCGTACGGCGAGCATTTGATCGACGCGATCGCGGCCGGCAGCGAGGACGCCCGGCTGCTCGGCGTGCGGCGGGGCAGCCCCCTGCTGCGCCAGCGGCGCACCACCACCAATCAGGAGGGCCGGCCCGTCGAGTGCTCCGACGACCGCTACCGCGCCGGCAGCGTCACCTTCAGCATCCGCAACTCGACCTCCGCCAACCCCCTCGTCCGCCGCGCCGGGGACTGACCGGCCGGACCCTCGGGGCTCAGCGGATGGCGCTGTCGCGGGCCATCCGGAAACGGATGTGCTGGCCGGGGCGGGCCTGCGCCGCCCGGTCCACGTCGCGCTCGCGCACCACCGCGATGACGGGGTAGCCGCCGGTCACGGGGTGATCGGCCAGGAAGAGCGTCGGCTGTCCCGTCGGCGGCACCTGCAGCGCGCCGGGGACCATGCCCTCGCTCGGCAGCTCCCCGTCGCGCGCGCGATCAAGGTGCGGCCCGCGCAGCCGCATCCCGACGCGGTCGCTCTGCCCGGTGACCTCGTACGGCGCGGAGCACAGGGCCGCAAGGGCCTCGGGCCCGAACCAGTCGTCGCGCGGCCCCGGTATCACCTCCAGCGTGAGCACGCCGGACTCCGGCTCGGGCACCGGGGCGAGATCGGCGACGGGGAATCCCGCCGGCGCGGGCCCGACCGGCAGCACCGACCCGGGCGCCGGGCGCTCCGGACCGAGCCCCGAGAGCAGGTCGGTGGCCCGCGACCCCAGCACCTTCGGCACGTCGATGCCGCCCCGCACCGCCAGGTAGGTCCGCAGCCCGCGGGACGGCACGCCGAGCCGCAGCGTGGCGCCGTCGGGCAGGTGCTCCACCGACGCGTGCCCGATGCCGCGCGTGCGCCCCCCGGCGTCGGTGACGGTGGCGGGGCAGGGTGCCCCGGTGAGGGCGATGAGCAGGTCGCCGGCGGCGCGCACCCGCAGCCCGCCCAGCGTGATCTCCAGGCAGGCCGCGTCCTCGGGATTGGCGAGCAGGCGGTTGGCCAGCCGCAGCGCGCCGCGGTCCGCGGCGCCGGAGCGCCCGACCCCGAGATGGGCGTGCCGGCGCCGCCCCAAGTCCTGCACCGTGGTGAGCGGACCCGGGGCAAGCACCACCAGCGCCCGTTCGAAGCCGCTCACGAGACCTCCGTGAACCGCACCGTGACCCCCGGGCGCAGCAGGGCGGGCGGGTCGGCCGTGATGTCCCACACCACGGTCTCGGTGTGCCCGATCAACTGCCACCCGCCCGGCGACTCGCGCGGGTAGATCCCGCTGAACTCCCCGGCGAGTGCCACGGCCCCGGCGGGCACGCGTACCCGCGCCTCCGGCCGCCGGGGCACGGCGAGCCGGGGGTCGCCGCCGACCAGATATCCGAAGCCGGGGGCGAACCCGCAGAAGGCCACCGTCCAGGGCGTCCCGGTGTGGGCCGCCACGACCTCCCGTTCCGTGAGCCCGGTCAACCGGGCCACCTCGGCGAGGTCCTCGCCGTCGTACGCGACCGGGATCACGACCTGTTCGTCCCGCGCCCTGCGATTCCCGGCGGGCCGTACGGCCCGGACGGCGGACTCCACCGCGGCGTGGTGCGCCGGCGGCTCGAACCGGACGAGCAACGTCCGCGCCGCGGGGACGAGCTCGACGATCCCCGGCGGGGGATGGGCGGCGAGGGCGTCGTAGAGGGCGACCACCTCTTCGAGACGGTCGAGCTCGACCAGGACCGCCCGTTCCCCGCACCGGTGCACACGCGCGTTCACCCTTTTTCCCCGGCGAAGGGCGCCAGGTCGATGCCGTGCGCCTTGAGCGCGTCGCGGACCTCGATGGCCATGGCGACGGCGCCGGGGCTGTCGCCGTGCACGCAGATCGAGTCCGCGGTGATGGTGATCGGCGTCCCGTCGATCGCCTCGATCGGCTCGCCCCTGGCCATGCGTACGCTGCGCTCGGCGATCTGGGCGGGGTCGTGCAGGACGGCTCCGGGCACGCCGCGCGGCACCAGCGTGCCCTCGGGGGTGTAGGCGCGGTCGGCGAAGCATTCCGCGACCGTCGTGAGGCCGGCCCGGTCGGCCTGGCGCAGCCACTCGGAACCGGGCAGGCCGAGCACGGGCAGGCCGGGATCGTAGGCCCGGACCGCCGCGACCACGGCGGCGGCCTGCGCCTCGTGGTGCACGATCGCGTTGTAGAGCGCGCCGTGCGGCTTGACGTACCTGACCCTGGTGCCCGCCACCCGCGCGAACGCGTCCAGCGCCCCGATCTGGTAGATGATGTCGTCGGCCAGCTCGACGGGCGGCACGTCGATGAAACGCCGCCCGAAGCCCGCGAGGTCGCGATAGCCGACCTGAGCGCCGATCACCACGCCGCGCGCGGCCGCGGTCTCGCAGGTACGCCGCATGATGCCGGGGTCGCCCGCGTGGAATCCGCAGGCGACGTTGGCGCTCGTGACGACCGACAGCAGCGCCTCGTCGTCTCCGAGCCGCCACTGGCCGAAGCCCTCGCCCAGGTCGGAGTTGAGGTCGATGTGCGTGGTCTGGTGGGGCACGTCAGCTCCAAAGGGCGGTGATCCCGCTGAGGGAGTTCCAGCCCAAGTAAATGGTAAGCGCCCAGGCGAGCACGCCGATCGCGAGGAGCCAGGCCGGGTAGTGGTAACCGCCCATGAGGTCACGCCGGCGCGCGGCGACCCAGAGGATCACCGCCAGGCCGACGGGCAGGATCAGGCCGTTGAGCGCTCCGGCGAGGATCAGGAGGTTGGCCGGGGCCTGGCCGAGGAGGAGGAAGACCGCGGTCGAGACCAGGATGAAGGCCACCGTGATCCACGAGCGGTAGCGGTCGGCCCACGGCGAGAAGCTGGCGAGGAACGACACCGACGTGTACGACGCGCCGATGACCGAGGTGATGGCGGCGGCCCACAAGACGATGCCGAACAGCCGCAGGCCCAGCTCGCCGGCCGCGCTCTGGAAGATGTCGGCGGCCGGGTTGGCCGCGTCCGGGGCGAGGTGGAATCCTCCGGCCACCACGCCGAGCGAGGCGAGGAAGAGGATCACCCGCATGACCCCGGTGACGAGGATGCCGGTGATCGAGCTGCGGGCGATCCGCCCGGCGTTCCGCGGGCCGGTCACGCCCGCGTCGATGAGCCGGTGCGCCCCCGCGTACGTGATGTAACCGCCGACCGTGCCGCCGATCAGCGTCGTGACGGCGAGGAAGTCGACCGTGTCCGGCAGGACCGTCTGCCGCAGGGCCTCGCCCACCGGCGGGTGGGAGACGACCGCGACGTACAGCGTCAGCGCCACCATCACGACGCCGAGAACGACGACGATCCGGTCGACGGCCACGCCGGCCCGCTTGCTGAGGAAGATGGCGATGGCGATCAGGGCGGACAGCGCACCACCGATCTTGACGTCGAGGCCCGCGAGGGCGTTCAGGCCGAGCGCCGTGCCGCCGACGTTGCCCACGTTGAACACCAGGCCGCCGAAGGCCACGAGGACCGCCAGGAAGTAGCCCGATCCGGGCAGCACCCGGTTGCCCAGCGTCTGGGCGCGCAGCCCCGAGACGCCGATCACCCGCCAGACGTTCAGCTGGACGGCGATGTCGACGAGTATCGACGCGATGATCGCGAACGCGAACGCCGCCCCGAGCCGGGCGGTGAACGTCGTCGTCTGAGTGATGAAGCCCGGGCCGATGGCGCTCGTGGCCATGAGGAACATCGCGCCGAGCAGCGCCGCGCGCCGTCCGCCGCTCGTGGGGCCCGCGGGCGCGGTCGTCTGAATGGTGGGGGGGTTGTCCATGGGGAGACTCCTTCACTCGCCTCCCGCGAAATTAGGGGATTGTTCAACGATTCATCAAGACCCTTGTAGGTAACTTCTGCGCTACCGGGATCGCACGCGGCGCTCCGGCCCATTTGCGCTGCGACGGCGGCAGTCGCCGGGCACTCCCTAAACTGGAAGTGATCTAGATGTCGAGAAGGGTTGGCGGGAATGGCGGCTATGGCTGAGTGGGCGGAGCGGCTGAGCGCGGCCCGGCCGTTGCTCGATCGGGCCAGCGCCGCGGAGATGGTCGCCGATGTGCTGCGGGAGAACATCATCGACGGCTCTCTGCCCCCGGGCACCCGCCTGTCCGAGGAGACGATCGGCAGCCTGCTCGGCGTCTCCCGCAACACGCTGCGGGAGGCGTTCCGGCTGCTGTCGCACGAGAACCTGCTGGTGCACGAGCTGCACCGAGGGGTCTTCGTCCGCAAGCTCGCCGCGGCCGATGTGGCGGACATCTACGCGATGCGGCGCATCCTGGAGACGGCGGGCGTGCGGGCCGCCGCCCAGGCCCAGCCCGAGGCCGTACGGGAGGTGCGCAAGCACGTCGACGCGGGTCAGGCGGCCGCGGAGGCCGGCGACTGGGTGGCCGTCGGCACCGCCAACATGCGCTTCCATCGCGCGATCACCGCGCTGCTCGCCAGCCCGCGCGTGGACGCGACCATGGCGCGCCTGCTCGCCGAACTGCGGCTGGCCTTCCACGTGATGGGCGAGCTCAGGACCTTCCACGAGCCTTATCTGGAAGACAACGCGCGCATCGCCACACTGCTGATCGAGGGCGACCACGAGCGGGCGGAGCGGGAACTGCTGGCGTATTTCGACACCGCGGAGGCACAGCTGCTGGCCGCCTACGCGGAACGCCTCGCCTGATCATCCGCGTGATCATGTGCGGCCCGGGTGCCTCGCGGGCGTCCCGTGCCCGGCACGCCCGCCGGTGCGGGCCATGCCGGGCGCGGACCGGTCGTCAGCCGGCCAGGGCGGGGGTGGGATCGCGCCGGGCGGCCCCGGCGATCACCTGGCGGTAGACACGCTCATAGCCCTCGGCCATGACCGACACGTCGAAGTGCCGCTCGACGCGGGAGCGGCAGGCGCGCGGGTCCAGGTCTCCGGCCCGCTCGATGGCGTCCGGCAGCTCGTCGGGCGAGGTGCGCACGAATCCGGTGACGCCGTCCACCACGACCTCGGGGGCCGCGCCGCGACGCAGGGTGACCACCGGCGTGCCGCACGCCATCGCCTCGATCATCACCAGCCCGAACGGCTCCTCCCACTGGATGGGGAACAGCAGGCAGCGGGCCCGCGACAGCAGGTCGCGCTTGCGGGCGGCGTCGGCCTCGCCCACGTACTCGGCGTCGGCCCCCAGGCGGGGGCGGACGAACCGGGAGAAGTAGTCATGCTCGGACGGCTCGGTCAGCTTCCCGGCGAGGAGGATCCGCCGGCCGGCCGCGCGTGCGGCGTCGATGGCCAGGTGGGCGCCTTTGTCCGGGCTGAACCTGCCCAGCCACAGCAGCCAGTCCTCCTTGTCCTCACGGTAGGGGAAGGTCGTGGTGTCCACGGCGTTGTGCACCACCCCGGCCCAGTTCAGGTCGGCGGCCGCCCTGCGCTGGGAGTGGGAGATCGCGGCCAGCGAGACCGCGTCGCCCAGCTTCCGGTAGTACTCGCCCATGTCGCCGTCGATCTTGCTGTGCACGGTCACCAGCGTCGGGGTCGTACGGGAGGCCGCGGTGAGCGGGCCGGCCAGGGAGTGGTCGTGGACGATGTCGACGTCGAGTGAGGCCAGTGTGGCCGCGGCCGCGGCGGCGTGCACCACCTCGGGCAGCGGCTGCCCGATGCGTGACGACGGGGCTTCCGGATAGGTGGCGACGTAGTCTGCCGGGGTGTCTGCGCGTCCCGCGCCTATCAGCGTCACCTGGTGACCACGCCGGACGAGGGCGGTGGTCAGGTCGGAGACCATCGCCTCGATACCGCCGTACGCCCGGGGCGGCAGGTCGTACCAGGGCGGGGCGACCATCGCGATCCGCAGGCCACCGGAGCGGAGCCGGGCGGGGTGAAGGCCGCTCACTGAGCGCATGACGTTACACCTCCGATACGCATCCACGGTCTTCGGCGTATGTCCACCGCCGTCGCGTACGCGTCGGAGTGTTCGTCCCAGCGCCCGCGCCGGCGACGCTATTACTGTTAGCACTCTGCTATCTCGAGTGCCAAACATGTCAGTGTTCGCAGGAGAATCGCGCCGTGGCGCGGGGGACCGCCGGGATCCGCGCGATCGGGGGGCGCGGCCGGCCGCGCCGGGCCGGGTTCGGCGCCGCGGCCGGCGGGCGCCGGGCGGCGGGGAACCGCCCCGCCGGGCCGGCTGAGCTGGTGATTTCGGGGGCGGGCCGGTGCGGCCCGCGGCGTTCCGTGCGTCCCGCGCACCGCCGTGTGCGGGTGGCCGCGACAGCCCCGGCTTCCGCTCGAGTTTTCGAGAACGGGCCGCGCCGACTTGCGTTCAACCCCCTGGGAACGTATGTTCGAAGTGTCGGTGATTGCGCTCGAAATGATCCGCCCGTCTTCCCCCGGGTGGCCCCGAAGCCACGAGGGAGAAGGAGTCTTGAGCAGACTTTACGGCGATCCGATCGAGGTGTGGATCCGGGACGGGCACCCTGCCCAGTTCGTCTGGCGTGACCGGCTCTACACCGTCCGCGAGATTCAGGACTACTGGGTGGTCGCCAGGGAATGGTGGAAGACCTCGGATGCCGATCCCGGCGAGCGGCGCTTCTGGCGAGTGGGCGCCGCGGCCGGCAAGGAGGTCGGGACTTATGAACTGCGCTTCGACACCGCCAGCGGTGCCTGGCTCCTGCTGAGGGCCTGGGACTGATGGGAACGCTCCAGCCACCCACGATCGGGGGACGGGCCGCTGGAGAACGGAACGCCGGACGGGCCGGGGGACGGCCCCGGGAACGGACGGGGGCGCGCCGGTGACGGAACCCTTCGTCCATCTGCACGTGGCGTCCGCGTTCTCGCTGCGGTACGGCACCGCGTTTCCCGACGCCCTCGTCCGGCGTGCCGTCGATCATGGCATGGACACGCTGGCGCTGACCGACCGCGACGGCCTCTACGGCGCGATCAAGCACGTCATCGCCTGCCACGAGCAGGGTGTCCGCCCGATCGTCGGGGTCGATCTCGCCCTGGGCGGCGCCGATTCCGCATCGGGGC
>JADGHC010000142.1 GCA_019689655.1 Microbispora sp. | reverse complement strand
CCGCTGACCTGCACCGCATCCTGATCCCCACCCCCATAGTTCAGGCGTGCCGTACGGTTCCCCGGCCGTACGGCACGCCTTCACCATGTCGGGAGACTTCTTACCGGAAAACGGGCACCGCGGCGCCGGACACCCGGACCCTCGTGTCCCCCTCCCGCAGCTCCACCCGCAGCAGGCCGGGCCTGCCCATGTCGACTCCCTGGTGCAGGGTCAGCACGGCGCTCGGACCGACCTTGCCGAGGTCGCGCAGGTACGCGCCGAACGCGGCCGCGGCGGCGCCGGTGGCCGGGTCCTCCACGACCCCGCCGACGGGGAACGGGTCACGCACGTGGAAGGTGTCGGCCGACTCGCGCCAGACCAGCTGCAGGGTGATGAGGTCCCGTTCGGTCATGTAGCGCGCCAGCCCCTCGAAGTCGTAGTCCAGATCGGCCAGGCGCTCGCGGGTGGCGGCGGCCAGGACGAGATGGCGCGATCCGGCGTAGGCGATCCGCGGGGGCAGGTCGGGGTCGAGCTCGTCGACCCGCCACCCCAGCGCCTCGAGCGCCTGTGCCACGTCGTGCTCGCCGACCGGCTCGACGTACGGATCCACACTGGTCAGCGTCGCCCACAGCACGCCGTCGCCGTCCGCCGCCACGTCGACGGGCACGGTTCCCGCCGGCGTCTCGAAGACCAGGCCACCCGGGCCGATCCGCTCGGCGAGCGCGACCGCCGACGCCACCGTGGCGTGCCCGCAGAACGGCACCTCCGTCTTCGGGCTGAAATAGCGGACGGTGAACGCCCGGCCGGCCTCGGCGGCTCCCGCGGGGGCCTGGGTCAGAAACGCCGTCTCCGAGTGGCCCACCTCGGCGGCGATGGCGAGCATGTCGGCGTCGTCCAAACCGGCGGCGTCCAGCACCACGCCGGCCATGTTGCCGCCGTCGGGATCGGTGGTGAAGGCCGCGTAGTGCAGGACCTGTGTCATCTGATCAGCAGAATTCGGCATGTCCCGATCAACGGCGCGGCCGATCGCCTTGTTCCCACGGTCCCGCCGGTCACTCCCCGGGGGTGACGGCGACGGCGCGGGCGGCCTCGGGCCCCTTCTCGAGGAGGATGTGGAAGCCCTCCTCGTTGAGGATCGGGACGCCGGCCTTGATCGCTTTGTCGTATTTCGAGCCGGGGTTGTCCCCCACCACCAGGAAGCTCGTCTTCTTCGACACCGACGAGCTGACCTTGCCGCCTCTGGCGCTGATGGCCTCGCTCGCCTCGTCGCGGCTGAAATCCGACAGCGTCCCGGTGACGACCAAGGTGAGCCCCTCCAGCGGCCGCGGGCCCTCGTCCTCGGGCGACTCGTCGGCCATCCGGACCCCGGCGGCCCGCCACTTCTCGATGATCTCCCGGTGCCAGTCGACCTGGAACCACTCCTTGATGGTCGCGGCGACCCTCGGGCCGATGCCCTCCACCGCCGCCAGCTCCTCCTCGGACGCGTTGGCGATGGCGTCGATCGAGCGGAACTCCGCGGCGAGCGCGCGGGCCGTGGGCGGCCCGACGTGCCGGATGCTCAGCGCCACGAGCACCCGCCACAGCGGCTGGTCCCGTTTCTCCTTCAACTGCCGGAGGATCAGCTCGGCGTTCTTGCTCGGCTCGCCCGAGACGGTGGCGAACAGCGAGACCACCTTGGGCTCGCCGGTCTCCGGGTCGGTCTTCGGCAGGCCCGTGTCGGGGTCGCGGACCACCGACCTGATCGGCAGGAGCTTCTCGATGGTCAGGTCGAACAGGTCGGCCTCGGTCCGGATCGGCGGCTCCTGCGGCGGCAGCGGCTGGGTCAGCGCGGTCGCCGCGACGTAGCCCAGCCCTTCGATGTCGAACGCGTTGCGCCCGGCCGCGAAGAAGATCCGCTCACGCAGCTGCGCCGGGCAGGAGCGGGCGTTCGGGCAGCGCAGGTCGGCGTCGCCCTCGCGCTCGTAGGCCAGTTCGGTGCCGCACTCGGGGCAGTGCGTGGGCATCACGAACTCCCGCTCGTCGCCCTGCCGCAGCTCCACCACCGGGCCGACGATCTCGGGGATGACGTCGCCCGCCTTGCGCAGCACCACGGTGTCGCCGATCAGCACGCCCTTGCGCGCCACCTCGGAGGCGTTGTGCAACGTCGCGCGCTCCACGGTGGACCCGGCCACCGACACCGGCTTCATCACGCCGAACGGCGTGACCCGGCCCGTCCGGCCCACGCCGACCTGGATGTCGAGGAGCTTGGTGGTGACCTCCTCCGGCGGGTATTTGAACGCGATGGCCCAGCGCGGGGCCCGGCTGGTGGACCCGAGCTGCCGCTGGATGGGAATGCGGTCGATCTTGACCACCACACCGTCGATCTCGTACTCCGGCTCGTGGCGGTGCTCGTTGTAGTAGGCGATGAACTCGCGGATCTCGTCGAGGCTCTCGACCACCTTGTAACGGTCGCTGACGGGGAGCCCGAAGTCGCGCAGCCGCTCGTAGACGGCCGACTGGGTGGCGGGCAGCGGGCTGCCGCCCTCCCACTTGCCGACGCCGTGCACGATCATCCGCAGCGGGCGCTGCGCGGTGACCCGCGGGTCCTTCTGCCGCAGCGACCCGGCCGCGGAGTTGCGCGGGTTGGCGAACGGCGCCTTACCCGCGTCCATGAGCTGCTCGTTGAGCTTCTTGAAGCCCTCGACCGGCAGGAAGACCTCGCCACGCACCTCCAGCAGGTCGGGCACGTCGTCTCCGCGCAGCCGGTGCGGCACGTCGGCGAGGGTGCGGATGTTGGGGGTGACGTCCTCGCCGGTGCGCCCGTCGCCCCGCGTCGCCCCCCGCACCAGGCGGCCTTTCTCGTACACCAGTGCCACGGCCAGGCCGTCGATCTTCAGCTCGCACAGGTAGGGCCCGGGGTCGGCCTCGATCAGCCGCTCCGCCCTGGCCTGCCAGGCGGCGAGGTCGGCGTCGCTGAAGGCGTTGTCGAGGCTCTCCATGCGCTGGAGATGGGTGACGGGGGCGAAGTCGGTGGAGATCTGCGCCCCCACCTTCTGCGTGGGCGAGTCGGGCGTGCGCAGGTCGGGGTAGGTCTCCTCCAGCGCCCGGATCTCCCGCATCCAGCCGTCGTACTCGGCGTCGCTCACCGTGGGCGAGTCGAGCACGTAGTAGCGCCAGTTGGCCTCATCGATCAGCTCGGCGAGCTCGGCGTGCCGCTCCCGCGCCTCGGCCGGCGCTTCCTGCACCTCTGCGGCGGCTCCCGTCACGGTCCCGACCTCTCTCACGGCCCCCGCGTGGCCGTTCGCCGCGTCCCCGAGCGCGGCGCCGCCGAGCCCGCCGGCCTCGTCAGCCCTGTCGGTCACGTCGCACGTCTCCCCTCGTCAGACACCAGGGCAACGGTATCTCCGGCGACCGACAGTTTGCTAAAGACGGGGGCGGGAGCCGCACCGAGGACGCAGGCGGCTCCCGCCGGACCACTCGGCGGAAGGGCCGCTCCAGACCACGCGGCCCCCCGCTTCAGGAGTGATCGGAAATTACGGTAGACCGCTTGCAGCCCACTTTCATTCCTTTTTGTCCGGCTGCCGTCCGCCCGGCCGGCGCGGCGCACGTCCGCCGGCACGGCAGGTCGTCACTCGCCGGGGTCCTCGCGCAGCACGCGGGCCGCCTCCCGGCACCGGGCCAGCGCCGCCTTCGCGTACGCCGGTGACGCACCGGCCAGGCCGCAGGCGGGGGTGAGCACGACCTGCTCGGCGAGCCGGGCGGGCGGGAACCCGAGCCGCCGCCACAGCTCGACCGCCGGCTTGGCCACCACCCCGACGTCGGCGAGCCGGGAGTCGGTGCCCGGCACGACGCCGAGGAACAGCGCGAGTCCCTTCTCGACCGCCTCGCCGATGTCGTCTTCGTCCCGGCGCCGCAGCAGCGCCGCGTCCAGCGACACGCCCCGCGCGCCCGCCGTACGGATGACCTCGTACGGCACCTCCGGCGCGCAGCAGTGCACCATGGGGAAGGCGGGCGCGAGCGCGGACAGCACGGTCTTCAGCCGTTCGGCGGCGATCGGGGACTCGACGGCGGGCAGCCGCCCGAAGCCGGACGCGGTCGGCACCGTGCCCGCGAGCACCCCGGGCAGCCCCGGCTCGTCGATCTGGACGACGAGTTCGGCGCCCGGAACCCGCCGCCGCACCTCGGCCACGTGTTGCGCCAGCCCCTCGGCCAGCGACTCGGTCAGGTCGCGTACGGCTCCCGCGTCGGCGAGCACCTTGTCGCCGTGCCTGAGCTCGATCGCCCCGGCCAGCGTCCACGGCCCGCACGCCTGGATCTTGAACGGGCCCTCGTAGCCCTGGGACACCTCCTCGAGGCCGTCGAGGTCGCGGGCGAGGTGGTCCCTGGCCCGCTTGAAATCCCGTCCCGGACGGTCGGTTAGCCGCCAGCCGGACGGCTGCACCTCGACGGGCAGCTCGACCAGCAGCGACGCCGTACGGCCGATCATGTCGGCGCCCACACCGCGGGCGGGCAGCTCGGGCAGGTAGGGCATGGGCAGTTCGCCGAAGGCCGTCCTGACCGCCTCCAGATGGTCCTCGCCCGGATAGGACCCCACGCCGGTGGCCGTGGCCTCGCTCCACGGATAGTCGCTCACGGTCACTAGCTTATGGATTATGAAACTCACCAAACTCGGTCATGCCTGCTGGCGGCTGGAGAAGGACGGGCGGACGCTCGTCATCGACCCCGGCGCGTTCAGCGGCACGGGCCTCCTCGACGGCGCGGACGCCGTGCTTATCACGCACGAGCACTTCGACCACGTGGACGTGAACCTGTTCAAGGACGCGAGCCCGGACCTGGAGGTGTACACCTGCCGGGCCGTCGCCGGCCGGCTCGGCCGGATCCCGGCGAAGGTCCAGGTCGTCACCGACGGGGACGCCTTCGACACGGCCGGGTTCCACGTGCGCGCGGTCGGCGAGTGGCACGCGCACAACCTGCCCGACGTCCCGCCGGTGCAGAACGTCGGGTTCTTCGTGGACGACGAGGTGTTCTACCCCGGCGACGCGCTCACGCCGCCCGGGCGCGAGGTGCCCACGCTGCTCGTGCCGACCAACGCGCCGTGGCTGAGGGCGGCCGACACGATCCTCTACCTCCGCTTCGTCCGTCCCGCGCGGGCCTACTCGACCCACGACGGGCTCGTGAACGACATCGGCGCGACGCTGATCGACAACTGGCTCGGCATGGAGGCCGCCAAGCAGAAGGCCGACTTCCGCCGCATCCCGGTCGGGGAGTCCGTCGAGATCTCCTGAGCTCAGGCGGCCGAGGCGATCGTGGCGGAGCCGATGACGACGTCCCCGTCGTACAGGACGGCCCCCTGGCCCGCCGCGACGCCGGTCGCCGGACGGTCGAGCCGGATGTGCAGCTCGCCGCCGGACACCTGGGCGCGGCAGCCGTACACCTCGCCGTGCGCCCGCAACTGCACCAGGCAGGAGATCGGCTCACGCGGCTCCCGCACCGGGCCGTTCCACACCGGCCGCTCGCCCACGATGGAGGTCACCTCCAGGGACGAGCGCGGTCCGACGGTGACCGTGTTGGTGACCGGCTCGATCGACAGCACGTAGCGCGGCTTGCCGTCGGGGGCCGGCCGGTCGATGTGCAGGCCCTTGCGCTGCCCGACCGTGAAGCCGTACGCCCCCTGGTGGCTGCCGATCACCCGGCCGGTGAGCGCGTCGACGATCGGCCCCTCCGACGTGCCGAGCCGCTCGGCGAGGAACGCCCGGGTGTCGCCGTCGGCGATGAAGCAGATGTCGTGGCTGTCGGGCTTGTCGGCGACGGTCAGCCCGCGCCGCGCGGCCTCCTCGCGCACCTGCGCCTTGGTCGAGTCGCCGAGCGGGAAGATCGCGTGGGCGAGCTGCTCGCGGGTGAGCACGCCCAGCACGTACGACTGGTCCTTGGCCTCGTCGACGCTGCGCCGCAGCACGCCGTTCTCCAGCCGCGCGTGGTGGCCGGTGGCGACGGCGTCGAAGCCGAGCGCGAGCGCCCGGTCGAGCACCGCCTCGAACTTGATCTTCTCGTTGCAGCGCAGGCAGGGGTTGGGCGTGCGCCCGGCGGCGTACTCGCTGACGAAGTCCTCGACCACGTCGCGGTGGAACCGTTCCGCCATGTCCCACACGTAGAAGGGGATGCCGATGATGTCGGCCGCGCGGCGCGCGTCGCGGGCGTCCTCCAGCGTGCAGCACCCGCGCGCGCCGGTGCGGTAGGACCGCGGGTTGGACGACAGGGCCAGGTGGACGCCCGTCACGTCGTGCCCCGCCTCGGCGATCCGGGCGGCGGCCACCGCGGAGTCGACCCCGCCCGACATGGCGGCGAGGACGCGGAGCTTCGGTGCAGGAGCCATAACTCTTCGAGAGTACCCCCGCGTGGTGTCCTCCCGATCCGCCCGTCCACGCCGTGTTCGCGTTGGCATCGGGCCGGGCGGGCTGGGAGGATTCGGGGTCATGCGACTGTTCGGGCGCAAGAGCGACTCCACCGATCCCGCCGAGGCCATCGCCGCGTTCTGGTCCTGGTGGGACCAGGCACGTCCGCAGATCGACTCCTGCGTCGAGGCGGAGGACCCCGGGGCCCTGGCCGAGCTGATCGGCCCCGCCGTCACCGCCCTTCACCCATCCCTCGTCTGGGAGATCGCACCCGGCCGCATGGCCCTGAACGCCCTGGTCGTGAGCGCGGCCAACGACCCGGAGCTGCGGCCGCTGGCCCCCCGGTGGGCCCTGGCCGCGCCGCCGGCCGCCGCCATGTGGGAGTTCTATCCGTCCCGGCAGGCCAACCCGCGGGCCGCGGACCTGACGGTCGAGTTCGGCGGGCGGGAGTTCGGCCTCGACCGGCTGGTGGTGGCGCTGCGGGTGCCGCCCGGCACGGCGCGGGTGAACGTCACCGCTTACCATCCGATCTTCCCCGACGTGGACGACGACACCCGGATGGAGGCGACCCTCCACGCGCTCGACTGGCTGCTGGGCGAGGACGAGGTGGCCCGGTGGATCGGTGAGATCGTGCCCGCGGAGTCCGAGCCGATCGACGCCCTCCCCGCGATCCACCTGCCGGCCGTGGTCGCGGACGTGGCGGAGGGCTTCAAGGAGGAGCAGTGGGTGCTCCTCGAAGGCCGCACCGCCACCGGCGGCCGGCTGACCGCCGCCGCCCGCTATCCCCTCAGGCCGGTCGACTTCCCGCTGTTCGACCAGCACATCGCCGTCACGCTGCCGTACGCGCAGGCCGACGGCGACGGGCAGCCCACCGGCGCCTCCCTCGACGCGCTGCGCGACTTCGAGGAACGGCTGACCACGCGGCTGGCCGCGCACGGGTCTGCCGTGCTGACGGCCTATCTGAGCGCCGACGGCAGCCGGGTGCTGCACGTGTACGCCGACCCCGCGGCGGCCGTGCCGCCCGTGGTCGAGAAGATCGCCGGCGAGTGGAAGGAGGGGCGGGCCCGCGTCGACGTGGCCGAGGACCCCTCGTGGAGCGCGGTGGCCCACTTCCTGACCTGAACCGGGAATAGCGCGCGTTTCACAGCCGGCCGGGCGGGCACGTCGCATAACAAGGCGCGGGCGAGCGCCCGCGTTCCGCCCGTTCCCGCAGGCTGCGGGGCCGATCCGACGACTGGGGTCGGACATGGCTCAGCGCGTACTGGACCGGCTGCTGAACGCGATCGAAGGCGATGACCGCCTCGACCGGCCGGGGCACCGGCTCGAACAAGGGCTGGCGTTCGCCCAGAACCTCCTCGGCGTGACCAGGGGCCGCGCCCGCGGCTTCCTGCACGGCGTCTGGCTGGGCCACCCCTTTCATCCGCTGCTCACCGACATCCCGATCGGCGCCTGGACCACGGCGCTGGTCTTGGACCTGCGGGGGCACGAGCGCACCGCGCGCGCGGCGGTGGGGCTCGGCCTCGCCGGAGCGCTGGCCGCGGCGGTGACCGGCCTGAACGACTGGCAGTACACGCATGACGACGCCCGCCGCGTCGGACTGGTCCACGGCACGCTCAACACCATCGCCCTCGGCCTGTACGGATGGTCGTGGTGGCAGCGGGGCAGAGGCCGGCACGGACGCGGCCGGATCGCCGCGCTGCTCGGCTATCCCGTGATCGCGATCAGCGGCTACCTGGGCGGCACGCTCACCTACCGGCACCGGATCGGAGCCGATCAGACCGACCGGCGGCTCGATCCACGCCGTTTCACCCGCGTGCTCCCCGAGCGCGACCTGCCCGAGGGCCGCCCGCACCGGGCGCGGGCGGGCGACGTGGACGTCGCCTTGGTCCGTTCGGACGGCCGCGTCCACGCCCTGGTGGACGCCTGCCCCCACCTGCGCGGCCCGCTGTCCCGGGGCTGGCTCCGCGACGGCGCCATCGTCTGCCCCTGGCACGGCTCGGCGTTCGAGCTGCGCACCGGGGAGAGCCTGAACGGCCCGGCCGTCCACCCCGCGCAGTGCCTGCAGACCCGCGTACGCGACGGATGGATCGAGGTGCGGCCGCGGGCGGCCGCCTCGCCTCCCGGCGGCACGTCGGCCCGCCGACAGGAGGGATGGCCGTGAGAGTGAAGCCACAGGCGCCCACACGGGTGCGGCGGGCGCCCGCCGAGCACAAGACGGCGACACGGGTGCTCACCGAACACCACGAGGTGATACGAGGGCTGCTCGGGAAGCTGAAGGAGACGCCGCCCTCCGAGCCGCATCGGCGGCGCGCGCTCACCGACGAGTTGTTCGACGAGCTGCGGATGCACGAGCTGATCGAGGAGGAGATCTTCTATCCCGCGATGCGCGACGTCACCACGGGCATCGCGGCCGCCTGGTCCGAGCACCGCCATCTCAGCGATCAGCTCGCGGCGCTGGTGCGCGCGGACCCGCGGTCCGAGCGGTTCGACCGGGAGCTGGGCGTGCTGCACGACGTGCTGGAGTCGCACGCTCGCCTGGACGAGGAGCAGGAGATGTTCCCCGAGGTCGAGCGCTTCGCGGGCGAGGAGCGGCTCGTCGAGGTCGGCGACCGGCTCCGGGCCCGCCTGGAGTCGCTGCGCTCGTCGCGGCGCGCCAGGGCGATCCTCCGCCTGCAGCGGACGCTGCTGCGCCGTACGGCCGGCCTTACGACAGGCCGGCGCGCCGGGCGCGCTCGACGACGTGCCCGATGACCTCCGCCACCCGGTCGACGTCCTCCTGCACGGAGGTGTGACCGAGGGAGAAGCGCAGCGAACCGCGTGCGCGTACGCCGTCTTGGCCCATCGCGAGCAGCACGTGGGACGGCTGGGCCACCCCGGCGGAGCAGGCCGAGCCGGTCGAGCACTCCACGCCCTTGGCGTCCAGCAGCATGAGCAGGGCGTCCCCCTCGCAGCCGGGGAACGAGAAATGGGCGTTGCCGGGCAGCCGGTCGACCGGGTCGCCGTTCAGCACGACGTCGGGCACGGCCTGCCGTACGCGCTCGATTAGATCGTCGCGCAGCGCCGCCAGCCGCTCGGCCGTGGCGGGCTGCCGGGCGACGGCCGTCTCGACCGCCGCCGCGAACCCGGCGATGGCGGGCGCGTCCAGCGTGCCGGAGCGGATGTCGCGTTCCTGCCCGCCGCCGTGCAGGACGGGAACCGGGTCGACGCCGCGGGCCAGCAGCAGCGCACCCACGCCGATGGGGCCGCCGACCTTGTGGCCGGAGACGGTCATGGCGTCCACCCCGGACTCGGCGAACGAGACCGGAAGCTGGCCGACCGCCTGCACGGCGTCGGTGTGGAAGGGGATGCCGTACTCGTGCGCGATGGCGGCCAGCTCGCGCACCGGCTGCACGGTGCCCACCTCGTTGTTGGCCCACATGACGCTCACCAGCGCGACGTCGTCCGGGTCGCGGGCGATGGCCTCGCGCAGCGTCTCCGGGTGCACCCGGCCCTGCGCGTCGACCTCCAGCAGCTCGACCCGTGCGCCGTGGTGGTCGCCGAGCCAGCGGGCGGGGTCGAGGGCGGCGTGGTGCTCGACCGCGCTGATCAGGATCCTGGGCCGCTTCCTCGCCCAGAACAGGCCCTTGATGGCGAGGTTGTCGGCCTCCGTGCCACCGGCCGTGAACACGACCTCGCTGGGACGGGCGCCGAGCGCGCAGGCGATCGTCTCGCGCGACTCCTCGACGACCCGGCGGGCACGGCGGCCCGCCGCGTGTAGGGACGAGGGGTTGCCGACCTGCCCGAGCTGGGCGGTCATCGCCTCGATCGCCTCGGGCAGCATCGGTGTGGTCGAGGCATGGTCCAGGTACGCAGCTCCCACGACCCCTCCCTGACGCGTATTCGGCCCACCAAGCGTATCGGGGTGGGCGCAGAGCACCGGCACGTGTCGCAACTAAACCGTCCAGACGGTACAGTAAAGGACATGAGGAGGGACGAACTGCTGGACGCGGCCGAGAGCCTGCTCCAGGACCAGGGCGCTCAGGCCCTGACCCTGGCGGCGGTGGCCGAGCGCGCCGGCGTCAGCAAGGGCGGCCTCCTCTATCACTTCGCCGGCAAGGAAGCGCTCATCAAAGGCATGATCGAGCGCTTGATCGCCGACTTCGACGCGCTGATCGAGGCGCAGTCCGAGAGCACCTACACCCGGGCGTACGTCGCGGCGACGTTCGAGGCCGTGGAGACCGGCAGGCTGCGACGATGGGCCGTGGTCACGGGCGCGGCCGGCGATCCGGAGCTGCTCGCGCCGCTGCGCGAGGCGATGGCCCGCTGGATGCGGCACGGGCTGGAAGACGAGCCCGATCCCCTCGCCGCCCAGGTCGTACGGCTGGCCTGTGAAGGCGTCTGGGAAGTCGCGACCCACTGTGCGGCGATCATCGACTACGCCGCGATCCGCGCCAAGCTGCTCGCCCTGTTGTAGCGCGCTTCGCGTGACCTGATCTCACTGCTTGGTGGTCGCCCTTTCTCCCCGGCTCTGCCGTGAAAGGGCGACCTGCTGATGTGTGCCCGCTAATCCGGGCGTGGAAACCCACCCGACTCACCTGGAAAGGAAGCTGTGATGACCCGCGCTTTGAGGATGGCCCGTAACGGGGCAGTCCTCACCTTCGTCCTGGCCGGTTTGATGTGCGGAACCTTCACCGTCCGTCTCCCCGCGCTGGCCGACCGGCTCCGCCTGCCGGAGTCGGCGGTCGGGCTCACCCTGCTCAGCTGGGGGCTCGGCGCGCTGCTGTCCATGCAGGTCATGCGCGTCGTCCTGGCCAGGATCGGCAGCCGCGGCGTGCTGCGCGCGGCCGCTCCCCTGTGCGCGGCGTCACTGGTCCTCGTCGCGTTCGCGCCGTCCTTTCCGGTGCTCGTCGTGGCCGCCGCACTGTTCGGCATGGTGTTCGGCGCGGTCGACGCCGGCATGAACGCCCAGGGCTCGGCCGTCGAGCGCGCGTACGGCCGGCCGCTCATGAGCGGCATGCACGCGGGATGGTGCGTCGGGGCGATCTCGGCGGGCCTGCTGGGCACGACGGCCATCGCGCTGGGGCTGTCCCTGACCACCCACCTCCTGGTCGTCGCCCTGGCGTCGGCGCCGGCGGCGCTGGCCCTCAGCCGCACGTACCTGCCCGACCCCGCACCGGAACCGGCGGAGGCGGGCCGGGCTCCGGCACGCGCCCGGCGCAGGCTGCCCGGGGTCGTCTACCTGCTCGGCGCGATCACCTTCGCCGCGTTCATGGTGGAGGGCGTCGTCGCCGACTGGAACGGCCTCTACCTGCTCGGCACGCTGCACGCCTCCGAGGCGGTCGCCGCGCTCGGCTACCCGGTGTTCGAGGCGGGCATGCTGCTCGCCCGGCTCGCCGGCGACCGGCTGCGGGGCCGTTTCGGCGCCCGCGGGCTGATCACGTTCTCCGGTGCCGCGACCGCGCTCGCGTTCCTCGTGGTCGTCGCCGCCCCGGTGACCGTGGCGGCCCTGACCGGGCTGTTCTTCATCGGGCTGTCGGTGGCGACGATCTCGCCGATGGCGCTGTCGCTCGCGGGGACCGCGACGCCCGCGCCCGGCCCGGCGATCGCGCAGGCGAGCGCCATGGGCTACGCGGGCCTGCTGCTCGGGCCCGTGGTGATCGGCTTTGTGTCCACCGCGGCGTCGCTGCGGGCCGCGATGGGTGTGGCGGTCGTCCTCGGGGTCGTCATCGCCGTGGCCGCACGGCTGCTGCCCGCATCGCGTACGGAGATCGTCCCGCTGCGGGCGTCCGTGCGGGACGAGGAGCCGTCCCTCCCGGTGGCCGCGTGAAGAACGCGAGGCGGGGGCGCGCCACGCCGGCGCCCCCCCCCCGCGCCGGCGCGGGGGCGAGTTGGT
>JADGHC010000141.1 GCA_019689655.1 Microbispora sp. | reverse complement strand
GACACGGCCGCCATGGACACCGTGCGGCCCGCCGGAGGAGACGGCCACCGACGCCGGGACCGTGGTGAACGACTCGCCGGGCGCCAGGACGGCGTGCCACTGGTGGTCGATGTCGGTGGGGCCGAGCAGCGCGATGTAGGCGCCGTCCCTGCGCTCGCCGATCTCCCACCGCCACGGGCCGTTGTGCTCGACCTGCCACAGCCACGCCAGGCCGGAGTACGGATCGAGCAGGCCCGCCGTTGGCAGGTGCTGCCCCGTCGACCACGTGCCCGTGCTGGTGACGGCCAGGCGGCCCCGGCCGTCCTGGCCGTGCAGCGGCAGGTTGAGGTCCGCCATCTCCTCGCGCAGCGGCCGTACGCGCCAGCGGCTCTCGCCCAGCCACTCGCTGTCGGCGCGCACCACCTCGAGGCCGCCGGCCGAGCCGGCCGGGAACCCGGCGGCGAACGAGGTCACCCCGAGCAGCACCGCCTCCCGGTCGCCCCGGTTGACGACCGTCGTCCAGGACCGTACGGCCGGCACGCCCTCGGCCGAGCGCAGATGCGCGCGCGCCTCCAGCCCGGTCTGCTCGTCCCGCAGGGTGATCCGCAGCTCGTGCCATCGCCCGTCGCGGACCTGCTCGGCTCCGGCGTACGTGAACCGGCGGCCGACGGCGGTGTCGGAGAAGCGGTGGGAGGCGCGCGCGCGACCCTGGCCGGCCAGCAGCACCTCCACGAGGGGCTGCAGGGGCGGCCTCGGCCCCGGCCCGCCCGTGCCCAGCTCGCGGATGCCCACCACACCGCCGGGTGATATGGCGATCACCACCCGCAGTGCCGAGTGCCCCCACACCAGGCTGGTCTCGGTGTGCCGTGAGTTCAACAGCGTCTCCTGACGGTCGGGCCGGTTGCTTCCGGAGGTACGTGGCGGGGCGGACCCTGACGGCGGGCCCCGGCGCGAGGAGAGCGGCGCGAGACGAGCTCCGGGGCCGCTCCCCGCATGTGGTGTGACCGGTCACACCCGCACATCTGCGAGTGTGACCGGTCACATTGCCGAGCGGAAGGCCCCGTTACGTTGTTGTTAACAACATCCGGCGATGCGCGCGGATCGGCCGTCGCTCAGACCCGCGGTCCTGAGCGACCCGGAGCCGCACGGCCCCCAGAGGGCCACGGAACCGCGCTTTTCGGGGCGCCATGGCACCGCGCTTTTCGGGGCGCCATGGCACCGCGCGCCCTCCATGTTCGCGTGCCGCCCCAAGCCGGCCCGGCAGGACTTCGCGGGCCGGGGACCGGGGGTTACCGTGCCACGCGGGTCACGCGGGGAGGCGCCGTCGACTCGCGGATCACCAGCCGCGGCGGCGTCAGCGACACCTCGGGCTGCGGCGTCCCGGTGAGCTCGGCCAGCACGGCCGCCACGGTGGCGCGGCCCAGCCCGGCGAAGTCCATCTCCACCGTCGTGAGCGCCGGCGTCCAGTACGCCGACCCCGGCACCCCGTCGAACCCCACGATGCTCACATCCCCCGGGACGTCCTTGCCCGCCTCGTACAGCGCGCGGCGGACCCCCAGGGCGATGTCGTCGTTGCCGCACAAGATCGCGGTGACGTCGGGGTCGGCCGCCAGGAGCCGTCCCGCCTCGTACGCCGACCGCACGTCCCATCCGGACCGCACCACCGGCGGAATCTCCGCCCCCGCCTCGGCCAGCGCACGGCGCCAGCCCGCCTGGCGTCCGCTGTGCTCCGACTCCGAGGGGATCGCCACGTGATGCACGGTCCGATGCCCCAGGGCCAGCAGGTGCCGCGTGGCCTCGGCCGACGCCTGCTGCTCGTCCAGGCAGATCGCCGGCCGTCCCACATCCCGTACGCCCGGCTCGATGGCGGCCGCCGCGGGCAGCGACTCGGGAAGCGCGCGCAGCACCGCGATCCCGGCGGCGTCGAACGCGATCACGATCACGCCGCCGGCGCTCGGATCGCTGACGTAGTCGGCGGCGTTGCGCACGTCGCTGTCGCGGTCGGACTCGATCACCCGCACCCCCACGGCCAGGCCCTCGATCCGCGCCGCCTCCTCGATCCCCTGCAGCGTCGAGGCGTATCCGTACAGCATGGTGTCGGAGGTGACCACCGTCACGCCCCGCGCCCGCCCCGTCCCCAGCGCCCGGGCCACCCGGTTGGGCCGGTAGCGCAGCCGCTCGATCACCTCCATGACGGTCCGCCGCGTCTCCGCGCTCACCTTCGGCGAGGCGTTGAGCACGCGGGACACCGTCTGCCTGGACACGCCCGCCGCCGCCGCGACGTCCCGGATGCTCGGCACCGTCTCCCGGGCGGGACGCGGCGAGGGCGCCTCAACAGGGGTTTCGTTCACGCCCCCATCGTGATCGGTGTGCCGACCCGGGGTCAAAACGCGCCCCTCCGCGTGATCGCGGCGCGTACGCGGGGACGGCCGGCCACCGTCGCGGCGGCCCTGACGACGGCCGCGAGCGCCCGGCGTGTGCGGCACGAGTCACCGGCCGGCGCCGCTGCCGTTCGCGGCCTCATGCCCCCGCCGGACCGCCGCGCTCGCCCGGGCGGCGTCCTCCGGCGTCAGCCCAGCTCGGCGAGGTCGCCGGCGGTGAGCCGGAGGGCGGCCGCGCCGACGTTCTCGGTCAGATGGCCGAGCGAGCCGGTTCCGGGAATGGGCAGCGTCACCGGCGACGTCGCCAGCAGCCAGGCCAGGGCGATCTGCGCGGTGGTCGCCCCGTGGCGTGCGGCGACGCCCGCGAGCCGGGCGTGGTCGATCCGCTGCGCGCCGCCGCCGAGCGGGAAGTACGGGACGTAGGCGATGCCCTCCCGCTCGCACGTCGCCAGGACGTCGCGATCGTTCGTGTGGTGGATGTGGAAGTGGTTCTGCACCGCGGCGACCGGGGCGATGGACCGCGCCTCGGCGAGCTGGGCGGCGTCGACGTTGCTGACGCCGAGGTGCCGGATCAGCCCCTCGCGGCGCAGCTCCGCGAGCACGGCGAAGCGTTCGCCGATCGACTCGCCGCCCGCCGGGCCCATGCCGCCCACCCGCAGATAGACCAGGTCGAGACGGTCCCGGCCGAGGCGGCGCAGGTCGTCCTCCACCAGGCCGCGCAACCGGTCGGGGCCGGCCTGGCCGGTCGGCACCACGCCGCCCTCGAAAAGCGGGCCCACCTTGGTGGCGATCACCAGGTCGTCCGGGTAGGGCGACAACGCCTCCCGGATCAACTCGTGCGCGTGCAGGTCGCCGAACCCGTAGAAGCCCGCGGTGTCGATGTGGTTCACGCCGAGCTCCACGGTGCGGCGCAGTACGGCGATGCCCGCCTCGGGGGTGCGCGCGGAGCCGCCGAGGGCGAGCCTCATCGCGCCGAAGCCGAGCCGGTTGACCCGCAGGTCGCCGCCCAGGAAGAAGTGGCCGCCCGCGGCGGCAGGGGTGGTGTCCATGAGTTCGCTCCTTGTCGTGTAGCTGCCGTGATGTGGTCAGCCGCGGTAGCACTCGGCCAGCGCGGCGAAGGCGGCCTTGGGCTCCCAGGCCATGTCCGGATAGGTGCTCCCGTGGCCGCCGTCGAGGACCTTCACGATCCCGGGGCTGGCCAGGTCGAGGTCCTCGGCGGGGTCGCCGCCGGGGCGGTGCGGGAAGTTCTCCAGCGCGAAGAGGAAGACGAAGGTGCTGTCGACGCCCGCGGTGTCGAAGGTCTCCAGCAGTTCACGCAGGTAGGCGGCCTGACCGGCCTCGTCGCGCGCGTAGACGCCGTCCAGCCGGATCGGGACGCCGCCCTCGCCGTACTCGACGATCTCCATGCAGCGGCCGCCCCGGTCGCCCGCGCCGTGGTAGGCGGCGGTGCCGAACTCGGTGATCGCGACCGGCTTCCCCTGGGCGACGAGGGCGCGGACGCCCGCGTCGAAACGATCGGCGAGCTCGGCCGACCGGTAGAGATCGACGCCGACGATGTCGAACGGCGTCCAGTCGACGCGCTCCATCGGGATGGAGGCGTAGGTGACCTTGCCGCCGAAGCGCTCGCGGATGAGCGCGACGGCGCGGACGAGGAAGTCGTTCACGCGTGCGGACAGCTCCCCGGCGAGCTTCCGCCGGCGGTCCGGGTCCCGCTCGCGCAGCAGCCGCCCGAGGCGCTCCTCCTGGGTGCCGCCGGGCAGGAAGCCCTGGTTCATCAGGCTCAGCTCGGCGCCGGCGACGAACACGACCTCGGCTCCGCGCAGCCGGATCCGCTCGGCCCGCTCGGCGCAGTCGGCGAACAGCGACAGGGTCTCCTCAGGCGTCAGCTCGAGCGGGTACGGCGAGAACCAGACCTCGAGGCCGAGGTCGGCGGCGTACGTCGCGGCCTCCTCCAAGCGCCGGGGATCGCCGCCGATGACGCGGACGGCGGTGCAGTGCAGATCGTCGCGGATGACGGCCAGCTCGCGCCGCACCACCTCCGGCTCGAAACGCTCGCGGGAGATCCTTCCGTCGCGGACGAAGCCGGTGTCGTAGCTGATGCCCTTGGCTCGCATGCTTGTGCCCTTCCTGCCGATGGGGGCCTCAGGCTATCCAAAAATTGCGCGCACGCAAATTTGCGCACGCGCATAAAGTCTGCGACAGTGAGACCGTGAGACGGACGGGGTTGCGCGAGCAGAAGAAGCAGGCCACCCGGCAGGCGTTGCGCGAGGCGGCGCTGCGGCTGGCCCTGGAGCGCGGGCCGGAGAACGTGCGCGTCGACGACATCGCCGAGGCCGCCGGAGTCTCGCCGAGGACCTACAACAACTACTTCTCCAGCCGCGAGCAGGCCATCGTCGCCGCCGTCACCGCCGAACGGGAATCCCGGGTGGCGGCGGCCATCGCCGCGCGGCCGGACGGCGTCCGCCTGGCCGACGCCGTCGCCGACGCGATCGTGGAGCAGTACACCGCCCCCGGCCCGCACGACGGCGACGCGCTGCTGCTGATCACTACCAGCCCCGCGCTGCGCGAGGCGTACGCCGAGGCCGCCGCCGCGATGGAACACCCCCTCGCCGATGCGATCGCCGGCCGCCTCGGCGACGGCGACGGGGACACCGCCCGCGTGCTCGCGGCGAGCGTGGCCGCCGCGGTCCGGATCGCGCTCGAGCGGTGGATTCAGCGGCCGGCCACCGGCACCGGCGGGCTCGTGGTGCCGTCAGGCTCGCTGCCCGATCTGCTGCGCGCGGCGCTCGCCCCGCTCACGCCCGCCCTCGACGCGGCCGAAGAACGCGCCCGACATGCCCGGCGGCGGGATGCCTAGAGCCCGCCGTCGACGTTCAGCACGGCGCCGTTGACGTACGACGCCCGGTCCGACAGCAGCCACGCGATCGCCTCGGCGATCTCCTCCGGCCTGCCGGGACGTCCCATCGGCACGCGCGCCGCCACCCGCTGCGCCCGCCCCGGCTCGCCGGCCCTGGCGTGGATCGTGGTGTCGATCGTCCCCGGGGAGACGGCGTTGACCCGGATGCCCGCCGGACCGAGTTCCCTGGCCAGGCCCATGGTCATCGTCTCGACCGCCGCCTTGGTCGCGGCGTACGCGACGTACTCGTGCGGCGAGCCCGTGCGCGAGGCGACCGAGGAGACGTTCACGATCACCCACCCGGCCGGCGGCGCGGTCGCACGTGCGGTCCAGCGCCGCGCCGCCTCCCGGCACAACCGGACCGGCGCGACCAGGTTCACCTCGACGACCCGCCGCAGATCGGCGTCGGTCAGCTCGGTGAACGGCCCGATCCGGCCGGTCACCCCCGCGTTGTTCACCAGGCCCACGACCTCACCGGCGGACTCGGCCAGATCGAACAGCCGCTCCGGCGCGTCGTCCTCGGTCACGTCGAGCCGTACGCCGCGGACGAGGTCGCCGAGCTCGTCCTCCAGGGCCGCGGCGTCGGCGTCGGAGCTCGAATGCGTGAAGACGACGCCGAGCCCGTCCGCGCACAGGCGGCGCACGGTGCTGCGGCCGATCCCGCGGGTTCCGCCGGTGACGACGACGATCCGGCGAGAGGTCATCGGCGTGCTTCCTCCCGTTCGGTCCTGGCCTCGATCGCGTGGACGACGGCCGCCATGTCCAGGGTCGCGTGGCCCAGCGCGAGGGTCTCGGCGAACAGGGCGTGGCAGACGTCGAGCAGCGGAGAGGCGATGCCGGCCTGCCGCGCCGCCTCCGTGATGAGCCGGTTGTTCTTCAATACGTCCGCGATGGCGGCCTGGGGGGTGAAGTCGCGCCCGGCCAGCTTGACCGCCTTCACCCGCGACACGTCGCTGGCCATCTGGCTGGAGCCCAGCACGTCCACGAGCACCCCGATGTCGAGCCCCAGGCGCTCGCCGAAGTGCAGCGACTCCGCGAGACCGGTGACCGTGACGATCAGGCAGATGTTGACCGCGAGCTTTATCAGCAGCGCCTGCGGCGCCGGCCCGCAAACGACCGTCTTGGCGCACATGGGCTCCAGCAGCGGACGGACCTCCGCCACGGCGTCCGGCCGGCCAGCCAGCATCGCCACCAGCCGCCCCTCCTCCGCGGGCACGCGGGAGCCGGAGACCGGCGCCTCGACGTAGTGGCCTCCGGCCGCCAGCACCACGGCCGCCTCCTCGCACCGGTCTCGCGCCGCACTCCGGCGCGGCGCCGGGGACCGTTGTAGTCCGGTACGTGGCGGCTGTCTTGAACGCTCGTGCGCCCGGTTCGGGCGGCGGCCATGGCGTGCGCCGGAGGGCGCCTTCCGTCATGACAGCAGTTGGCTGATCTTGTCGCGGGCCACCGTGGCGAGCACGCCCGCCTTGTGCGGCTGGCCGCGCAGGAACGCCTCGGCGAAGTGCTTGGCCTGCTCGTAGGTGACCTTGCCCGGCATCGGCGGCTCGTCGGGGTTGACGTCGCAGTCCACCAGGGCCGGCCCGTCATGGGCCAGGGCGTCGCGGATCGCGCCCGGCAGGTCCTTCGGGTCCTTGACCTTCGCGCCGTACGCGCCGCAGGCGCGGGCCCAGGCGGAGAAGTCGGCCTCGGGCTGCCGGTGCCGCACCGCGTACTCGGGATAGCCGAGGATGATCTGCTCCCACAGGATCTGCCCATAGCCGTTGTTGTTGTTGATCACGACTTTGATGGGCAGGTCGTGCCGTACGGCGGTGAGGAAGTCGGCCATGAGCATGGCGAAGCCCCCGTCTCCCACGAAGGCGATCACCTGCCGGCCGGGGAAGGCGTGCTGCATCCCGATCGCGTACGGCAGGCCGGGAGCCATCGTGGCGAGGTTGCCCGACAGGTAGAACTCCCGCCCGCCGCGGATCGTCCAGTGCCGCGCGGCCCACGTCGCGATGGTCCCGGAGTCGCAGGTCAAGATGGCGTCGTCGGAGGCGGCCTCGTCGACGCAGCCCATGAGGTACTGCGGCGCGATCGGGTCGCGTGAGGCGTTCTGCAGCGCCTTCATGTCCCGCCGCCAAGCGGCCATCTTGCGCTGGTACTTCTCCAGGAACGACCGTTTCTTCGCCGGTTCGAGCAGGGGCAGCAGCGCCCGGAGGGCGAGCCCGGCGTCGGCGGCGACCGGGGCCTGCGTCGGCCTGCGCATGCCGAGCAGAGTGGGATCGGCGTCGATCTGCACCACCCGGGCCTGCCCGGCGGGCGGCAGGTACTTCCCGTACGGGAAGGACGTGCCGATCATGAACAGCGTGTCGCACTCCTCCATGAGCTCCTCGCTCGGCGCGGTGCCGAGCAGGCCGAGCCCGCCGGTGGTGAGCGGGTGGTCGTCGGGCACCACGGACTTCCCGGGGAGGGTCTTCACGATCGGGCTGGCCAGCTTCTCGGCGACGGCCAGCACCTCTTCACGGGCGTGCCGGGCGCCGACACCGACGAGCATGGCGATCCGCCGGCCCCGATTCAGCACCTCGGCCGCCCTGGCCAGGTCCTCCTCCGCGGGCCGCAGCGGCGGGACGGCGCAGGTCGGCAGGCTGGCGGGCGGGCTGCCCGGCCCGACGTGCCGGTAGGGGTCCTCGCCCGCCGGCGCCACCTGGATGTCGTTGGGGAAGGTCAGGTGTGACACCGTCCGTTTGGCCATCGCGTTGCGGATCGCGAGGTCCACCACGCCGGGCATCTGCTGCGGGTTCGTCACCATCAGGTTGTAGGCGGCGACGTCCTGGAAGAGGCGGTCGAGGTGGACCTCCTGCTGGTAGTGGGTGCCCAGCACCGAGGTCTCCTGCATGCCGGTCAGCGCCAGCACGGGCACGTGGTCGAGCTTGGCGTCGTACAGCCCGTTCAGCAGATGGATGGCGCCCGGGCCGGAGGTCGCGGCGCAGACGCCGAGACGGCCGGTCGCCTTGGCGTAGCCGGTCGCCATGAACGCGGCGGCCTCCTCGTGGTGCACGAGGATGAACCGCAGCTTCTCCCGATGCCGGCGGAACCCCTCCATCAGGCCGTTGATCCCGTCGCCCGGGAGCCCGAAGATCGTGTCCACCCCCCACTCCACCAGGCGCCGGGCCAGGGTCTCACCCACGATCTCGGTCATGTCCGCCTCCGATCGCAATCAGCCGTACGGGCGGGTCGTCCGGCGGTCCCTTTCAGCGGGAGCCGGCCCGGTGGCCGCACCACCAGCCCAGGGCGTACGCGGCGGCGAGCCCGGCGGCGACGGCGAACGGCTTCGGGGACGACATCACCGACTTCACCCGCTTCAGCGCGCCCTTCGGATCGGCCACGGCACCCGCGACGCTGCCGATCGCCGACGCCACCTTGTCGCCCGCGCTCTTCACCGCGTTGCTCCGCACGTTCATGATCGACTCCGGTCCGCCGCGGACCCGTCCGGGCGTCGCGGCATCGAACGGCCCGCCCGGCATGCCCTTCCCGGCAGCCGTACGCGTAAACGGCGCCGTCGGCGGTTTGGTGTGCGGCAGACCGGGACATCGCATGCCCGGCGCGACGAGGAAGCCGGCGTCAGCCGGGATGGCGGCGCAGCAGCAGCATGGCGGCGTCGTCGGGGATCGGGCCGCCGACGTGGCGCAGCAGGTCGGCGCGCAGCTCGTCGAGGGCCACCTGGGGATCGGGGCCCTGCAGCAGATGAGCCCGCTCCGCCAGCGGGTAGAAGCGGCCCTCCCGGTTGCGGGCTTCGATCACGCCGTCGGTGTAGAAGAGGATCTGATCACCGTCCCCGAACGGCACCCGGTGGGGCTTGGGACGCGGTGAGCCGAGCATGCCGAGCCCGAGGGGAAGCGCCTCCTCCTGCGGCTCGGCGAAATACAAGCCGCCGTCGCGCCGCAGCACGAGCGGCGCGGGGTGCCCGCAGTTGAGCAGGGAGATCTCCCCGTCGTGGACCTCCGCCAGCAGGGCGGTGACGAACTTCTCGCCGCTCAGGTGCCGGGCCAGGCTGATCTCCACGCGCTCGGCCACCGCGGACAGCTCCGACTGGTCGTAGGCCGCCTCGCGGAAGGCGCCGAGCACCCACGCCGCGGTCTCCACCGCCTCCAGGCCCTTGCCCTGCACGTCGCCGATCAGGATGCGTACGCCCTCGGGAGTGGTGACCACCTCATAGAGGTCTCCGCCGATCTGGGCCTCGGCGGCCGCTGAGGTGTACGACAGCGCCACCCGCAGGTCGCCGGCGCGGCGGGGGACCGGGCGCAGGAGCACCCGCTGGGCCGCCTCGGCGACCAGCCGGACGTTGGCCAGCTCGCGCTCACGCCGGTTGCGCAGCCGGCTGGCCAGCATGCTCGCGCCGGTGACGCCGACGATCGCCGCGAGGGTGAGATTGTTGCTCGTCCGGCCGAGCAGTCCGTCGTACACCGCGAGGGGGACGCAGATGGCGAGGGCCAGCAGCCCCACCATGGCCGTGCGGCGCACACTGCCCGCCACCGAGGCGAAGGCCGGGCCCAGCGTGAGGAGTGGCAGGAAGCCGACACCCGGCCCGGTGATCAGGTCGACGACAACGACCAGAAGAATCGCGATGAACGGCAACGCACGGAGGACGCTCTGGGAACTCATCGCGACTCCATTGCCGGCCCCCACGTCAGCACATGATTCCTTTCCTGATGGCTTTACTCCTTCCCGCCTACCGAACGGGGCACTCCCGATTGTCCGTGACGGATAGGATCATTTCGGGCCGGTCGGTCAACTGTCGGCGGGCCCCAACCGATCACTACGAGTAGTGACGTTACTCGATTTCGTCACGTCGCGGCCGGTAAAGCCGGACATCCGGCTTTCCCCGTACTGTCACGGCAGCTCCGCGAAACGTTCGACCTGGTCCGTACGGCCGGAGACGATGATGACGTCACCATAGCCGAGTTCGGTATCCGCGGTGGCGTAGGTGAACTCTTCCCCGGGCCGCTTTACCGCCACCACCGTCACGCCGTACTTGCGGCGCAGGCGGGACTCGCCGAGGGGGACCCCGATGTACTCCTTCGGCGGGAGGGTCTTGACCAGGGCGAAGTTCTCGTCGACCTCCATGTAGTCGAGCATCCGCCCGCTCACCATGTGAGCCACGCGCTCGCCCATGTCGTGTTCGGGGAAGACCACGTGATGGACGCCGATCCGGCTGAGGATGCGGCCATGCTGGCGGCTGACGGCCTTGGCCCAGATGTCCTCGATCTCCATCTCGACCAGCAGTGAGGAGGTGAGGATGCTCGCCTCCAGGTCGCTGCCGATGGCGCACACCGCGCGGTAGAAGTCCGGCAGGCCGAGCTGGCGCAACGCCTCGGGGTCGGTGGCGTCGGCGGTCGCGATGTGCGTGATCTGCCCCGCGAGGCTCTGCACCACTTTGGGGCGGTGGTCGATGGCCAGCACCTCGGTGCCGCGCCGCATCAGCTCCAGGGCGAGCGCGGTGCCGAAGCGGCCCAGGCCGATGACCGCGACGGGATCGTTCCTCATGTCACCCAACGATGACGTCCTCCTCCGGTAATTCGTAGCGGCGGCCGCGCTCCTTGAGCGCCAGTGCGGAGCCCAGCGTGAGCGGGCCGATCCGGCCGACGAACATCAGCAGTGTGATCAGCACCCGCGCGGCGGGGGAGGCGGTGGTGGAGACGCCGACCGACAGCCCGGCGGTGCCGAAGGCGGAGACGACCTCGAAGAGCACATGATCCAGGCTGTGCGGCGTCAGCACCAGCAGGACGTAGGTGCTGAGCGCGACCAGGCCCACGCTGAGCATGGTGAGCGAGACCGCCTGCCGCTGCGCCGCCTCGGTGAGGCGGCGGTGGCCGATGTTCACCCGGCTCTCGCCGCGCAGCTCCGCCCAGACGATGAACGCGAGCAGGCCCAGCGTGGTGACCTTGATGCCACCGGCGGTGCCCGCGCTGCCGCCGCCGATGAACATCAGCAGCTCGGTGACCAGCCAGCTTGACGGATGCATCTGCGCGATGTCGATGGTGTTGAACCCGGCGCTGCGCGGCATGACGGCGGTGAAGAACGCGGTGAGCAGTTTGCCCTGCTCGTCCATGGGTCCGAGCGTGTGGGGGTTGGTCCACTCCGTGACGAGGAAGATCAGCGTGCCGCCGGCCAGCAGGACCGCGGTGACCGCGAGCGTGATGCGGGTGAGCAGCGACCAGCGGCCGGGGTGGCGCCAGGATCGGCGCAGCTCGAACACCACGGGGTAGCCGAGCCCGCCCACGATCACCGCCGTCGCGATGGTCAGGCAGATCCACGGATCGGCGGCGAACCTGACCAGACTGTCCGGCCACAGCGCGAATCCGGCGTTGTTGAACGCCGAGACGGCGTGGAACAGGCCCAGGTACAGGCCGTGGGCGACGGGCTCGCCGTACCCGAGCATGAACCTGAGCGA
Organism: Microbispora sp.; assembly: GCA_019689655.1. Classification (GTDB taxonomy): domain Bacteria; phylum Actinomycetota; class Actinomycetes; order Streptosporangiales; family Streptosporangiaceae; genus Microbispora. Next base: position 537 of record JADGHC010000141.1, on the reverse strand, counting down.
GAGCACGGTCCCCGCGACGGCCTCGCAGACCAGGTTGAACACGACGACCTTCCCCACCACGCGCCGCAGGTCGCCGCCGTTGAGCACCCGGGTCTCGGCCTGGGCGGACAGCCGGGCGCGCAGCCCCAGCCTGCGGGAGACGAGCAGAGTGAAGACGGTCGCGAGGGTCATGATGCCGAGCCCGCCCACCTGGATCAGGACGGCGATGACCACCTCGCCGAACGCCGACCAGTGGGTGGCCGTGTCGACGATGGTCAGCCCGTTCACGCACACCGCCGACGTCGCGGTGAACAGTGCGGTGACCCAGCCCGAGGGCTCGCCCGAGGCCGTGGCGAGCGGAGTGGACAGCAGGGCCGTCCCCAGGAGGACCGCCACCCCGAACACCGTCGTGATGACCTGCGCCGGCTGATGGAAATGCCCAACTATGGCCCAAAACAGCCTCATACTGATTGCTCTCCGTCGTCGCGGCCGCCGAGCGCCGGCAGGCCGGCGGCCGTCCCGTACGGCGGTTCATCCGACGTTCCGTACGGCGGGTCG
>JADGHC010000140.1 GCA_019689655.1 Microbispora sp. | reverse complement strand
CCCCAAATGACTCGCCCATGCCCGCCGGGTACGGCGACGCGCCGGTCGCCCTCGCGATCGTGGCTCCTTTCACGTGAGAGTAGGGTGATGCTGGTCACGTGGTTCTCCCGGCCGGCGCGCAGCCGTACGCGGCCTTTCCGCGCCCGCGTCGCGACCCACCGGGAGGCCAGGGATCCCGGGGCGGCCCCCGCCGCCCACGAGGGCCGGCCCGCGCGGGAACCCGTCCGCGGCGGGCCCGCCGGCAGCGGATACCGCACGTGGAGAGGGAGGACGATGTCCGTCTACCGCGTCAGGATGTACAGCGGGTTTCAGCGCACCCTCACCGCCGACCGCGTCGTCGTCAACGGCGACAACATCTGTTTCGAGCGGAGCAAGAACGGATCGTGGGTGGCGGCGCTCCAGGTGCCGTCGCAGCTCGTCACCCGGGTGCGCCGGCGGTGCGTCCAGCCGGACGGCACGGTGACCTGGGACATCGAAAAACCGCAGCCGAGCAGTTACTGATCGAAAACGCTCCCTCGGGGTTATTGCTCTCTAACCTTCCGTAAGGGTAGAGTCTCCCGCGCTTGCGGTGGGACTTCCGCTTCGCCGCGTGCTCGCCCATCGCAGGCGTCTACACCACCGCGCGGCCCGCCTGGCCCTTCCCTGTCGCCGGGCGCGCCGTCGCGGTGGGACCGAGCCGGACCGATACAACGACAAGTTCCGGGGATCAGCTCTGCGAAACCGTACCCTTACGTGAGGGTAGGTCGTGAGCGGCGACAGGGAAGGTGAGCGGAGCGATGCCCGAAGGTCTGGTGCAGATCGGCGAGGTCGCCGAGCGGCTCGGCCTGTCCCTGCGCACCATCCGGCACTACGAGGAGGTCGGCCTGGTCGTGCCCGCCCGCACGCGGGGCGGCTTCCGGCTCTACAGCGAGGACGACGTCCAGCGCCTGGCGCTGATCAAGCGGATGAAGCCGCTGGGGTTCACGCTGGAGGAGATGCGCGACCTGCTGGCCGTCACCGACCGGCTCGCCCGGGGTGACGACGACCCCGGCCTGCTCTCCCGGCTCCACCTGTTCGAGAAGGCGGTGGCCGAACGCGCCGACAGGCTGCGCGAGCAGCTCGCGATGGCCAGGGAGTTCGCCGAGCAGCTCCGCCGTCAGCGGGTGAACGCCGCCAAGGCCCCGCGCTGACGCCGCCTCGGCAGGCCGTTCCCGCGGCTCGCGGGCGCGGCACAGGCCGATGCGCACGACTGGACACGGCCGCGGCGGGGACCGGACCGGCGATCAGATCACGGGAGACGCCGCCACCCCCGGGGACCCGCGGGGTAGGGCGAGGCGGCGGCGCGGCCGGAGACGCGGGCCGGCGGCACCGGCCTCGGCGACGCGAAAGCCGACGATCAGATCACCCGGCGGGAGACGATGCCGCTGCCGACGTCGTGGCCACACCACAGGCGGAAGCGCTCCCCGGGGCGCAGATAGTCGACCGCCTCGTCGTCGGTCGTCGCGATGGTCACCACATGCAACCGGTCTCCGGGGGCCAGCGGCTCCTCGTCATCGGTGGTGATCGCCGCCTGGAACGGCCGGCTGAGCCACGTGCCGTGCTTTCCGGCACAGGCCGCGCAGATCACCAGCGAATGCGTGCGGTAGGGCAGTTCGTGCGCGAGCCCTCCCTGATCGGAAGGCAGGAGCGTGATCAGTGCTTTTGCCCGGACGGTCATGGAGACCACCTAGCCTTTCGCCGGACTATTGCACCATGCAACGTTCGGTCCGGCCGTTTGCTTCCCGATCCCCGGATGTAAGGACCGGGCGCCTCAGACCAGGTCTATCACGGGTGCGCGACGGGGGCGGTCGAGCTGCGCACCACGAGCTCCGTGGCGAGTTCGACGTGGTGGGACTCGATCCGTTCCCCGGCCGCCAGGCGCAGCGCCGTACGCACCGCGACGGCGCCCATCTCCCGCAGCGGCTGCCGCACGGTGGTCAGGGGCGGTGAGGCCATCCGGGCCATCTGCGTGTCGTCGAAGCCGACGATGCTGAGGTCCTCGGGCACCCGCAGGCCCCGGGCCCGGGCGGCCTCGAGCACGCCGAGCGCGATGTCGTCGCAGCCCGCGAAGATCGCGGTGGGCGGCTCGGGCAGGTCGAACAGGGCCGCGCCGCCCTCGACGCCGTCGTGGTAGTGGAAGTGTCCCGTCCGTACGTATCCGGGCAGGATGGGGGCGTTCTCCGCCTCCATCGCGGCCCGGTAGCCGTGGAGCCGGGCCTGGTTGCAGGCCGCGGTGACGGGCCCGCCGAGATAGGCGATGCGCCGGTGCCCGAGCGCGAGCAGATGCTGCGTCGCGGCCAGGCCGCCGGCGAAGTTCGTCGAGCCGACGCTGGTCACCCGGGCCCGCGGCAGGTTCAGCGAGTCGATCACGACCAGCGGCAGCCGCGCCCGGGCCAGGGCGGCGAGCTGCCCGGAAGTCAGCTCGCCGGTGACCGCGATCAGCGCCCGCCGTCCGGCCGCGGCCAGGTCGCGCGCCCATCCCCTGGTCCGGTCGGCGTTGCGCCGGATGCTCACCACGATCGCCACGTCGAGCTCGGCCCCGGCCTGCACCGCGCCCTGGACGATCTCGGTGGAGTACGCGTTGAGGTCGTCGTCGAACTCCACCTCGATCGTGCCGAGCGACGCCGCCTCGGCCCGGCGCTGCGGCGGCGCTATGTAGTCGTGCTGTTCCAGCAGCGACAGCACCAGGGAGCGGGTCTCCGGGGCGACGTCGCTGCGGCCGTTGAGCACCTTCGACACGGTCGCGACCGACACCCCCGCGGAGGCCGCGACCGTGGCGAGAGTGGCCCGCCTACGACGTGGCGGCATGTGTCCCTCCCTGATCGGGGCCCGCCGCCGGCCGCACCTCCACGGGGGTGATCAGCCGCCGGCCGTGGCCGACGTGGCGCAGCGGGCCGGTGAGCCGTACGCGGCCCCGGCACGGCAGGTCGGAGGCGGAAGTGCCGACGAACACGTCGATGTCGCCGGGCTCGACGATCCGCCGCAGATCACGGCCGGTGAACGCGGTCCGGTCCGCGTGCACGGTGAAGGTCACCCGCGCGCTCGCGCCCGGCTCGAGCCGCACCCGGGTGAACCCGGCGAGCTGCCGCACCGGCCTGGTCACCTGGGCGAGCACGTCGTGCAGGTAGAGCTGGACGACCTCCTCGCCCGCCCGGCCGCCGGTGTTGCGCACCCGCACCGACACGGTGAACTCCCCGTCGGTCGGCACCTCGGCGTGGCTGATCTCCAGCTCGCCCACCTCGAAGGTGGTGTAGGACGCGCCGTAGCCGAACGGGAACAGCGGGGTGGGGTCGAGGTTGCTGATGCCGTGGCTGTCGGAGCCCAGGGGCGGCTGCAGGTAGGTGCCCGGCTGCCCGCCGGGGGTACGCGGGATCTGCACCGGCAGCTTCCCGCTGGGCTGCACCCGGCCGGACAGGACGCCGGCGATGGCGGGCCCGCCCTCCTCGCCCGGCATGAACGCCTGGACGAGCGCGGCGGCCCGCTCCCGCACCCGGCCCAGCGCGTACGGCCGGCCGGACACGACGACCACCACGAGCGGCGTGCCGGTGGCGGCCAGTTCGAGCAGCAGGTCCTCCTGGAGCCCGGGCAGCCGCAGGTCCTCGGCGTCGCAGCCCTCGCCCGACGTGCCCTGCCCGAACAGCCCGGCCAGGTCGCCGACGACGGCCACGCACAGGTCGGACTCGCGGGCGGCCGCGACGGCGGCGGCGAAGCCGGACCGGTCCTCCTCCCGCCAGTCGCAGCCCCGCTCGTACACGATCTCGGCGTCGGGCAGCTCGGACCGCAGCGCGTCGAGCACGCTGGGGGCCTCCACTCCCAGCCCCAGCCCCGGGTGGCGGGGCAGCACGTGGTTGGGGAAGGCGTAGCAGCCCATGAACGTGCGGGGGTCGTCGGCGCAGGGCCCGACCACGGCCAGCCGCCGCGGCCCCTGCCGCCCCTCGCCGAGCAGCGGCAGCGTGGTCCCGGGCTCGAGCAGCACGATCGACCGCTCCGCCAGCTCCCTGGCCAGGGCCCGGTTGGCGGGCGAGTCGAGGTCCACGGTGTCCGCGCCGGCCACCGAACCCTCCGGCGTCCAGTCCGCGTCGAGCAGCCCGAGCTGCACCTTCTGGGTGAGCAGGCGGCGCACGGCCCGGTCGATCAGCTCCTCCGGCAGTTCGCCCCGCCGCACCCGCTCGGCCAGGTGCTGGCCGAAGCCGAGCGTGTCGGGCAGCTCGACGTCGATGCCGGCGCTCAGCGCCTGCACCCCGGCCTCCTCGGCGTCCGCGGCGACCCGGTGCATGGTCGCGAGGAACGGAACCGCCCAGTAGTCCGACACGACCGTCCCGGTGAACCCCCACTCGCCGCGCAGCACCTCGGTCAGCAGCCACGGGTCGGCAGCGGCGGGCACCCCGTCGACGTCGGCGTAGGAGTTCATGACCGAGCGCGCGCCGCCCTCGGCGATGGCGGTCTCGAACGTGGGGAGGATCATGTCCATCAGCTCGCGCCGGCCCATCGGAACCGGCCCGTGGTTGCGGGCCGCCCGCGACGCCGAGTAACCGGCGAAGTGCTTGAGCGTGGCGATGATCCCGGCGCTCTCCAGGCCGCGTACGTAGGCCGCGCCGAGCGTGGCCACGAGGTACGGGTCCTCGCCGATGGTCTCCTCGACCCGGCCCCAGCGATAGTCACGCACCACGTCCAGCACCGGCGACAGGCCCTGGTGGGCGCCCACGGCGCGCATGTCCCTGCCGATGGCGGCGGCCATCCTCTCCACCAGCTCGGGATCGAAGGTCGCGCCCCAGGCGATGGCCGCCGGATAAACGGTCGCACCATAAGTGGTGAATCCGGTCAGGCACTCCTCGTGGACCAGCGCCGGGATGCCGAGCCGGGAGTTCTTCACCACCTCGCGCTGCAGCCGCACCACCTCGGCCGCGCCCTCCGCCGCCGACACCGGAGCGCTGCCGAACACCCGCGTCAGGTGGCCGAGCCCGTGGCGCGCGGCCTCCTCGATCGGCACCTTCCCCGAGGCGGCGAACACGTCCTGCATGGGAGCCACGTTGTGCGCGTTGTCGGGCTCCACCTCCTCGTGGGCCTGCATGTCGTTGCCGACCCACCGGCTGCCGAGCTGGCCGATCTTCTCCTCAAGGGTCATCTCCGCGAGGAGAGCCTCGACCCTGTCGGCCACGGGGAGCGCCGGGTTCTGCCACGCCCGGAGCGTCCCGTCCGCCGTGTCCGTCCGATCTGGGGCCGTCATGCGCTCTCCTCAAGAAAGTTTCGAAACATTTCGGCGCCTGTTCGGTTTCGGTGTTAGGCGTTTCGGCCGACCGAGATCACCAGGTAGACGCCTGCTCCTGGGTACTTTACACACGCCTCACCGGAAGCTGGAGGGATCGTGAGGGGACTCTTGACAGTCCGGTAACGCAAATCTAAATTGGCGTGCCACGCGGCTTGTGTCGAAATATTTCGAACGAGCTGAAGAAGGAGTGGACAGTGGCACCGGGGTGCCGATCCACGTCGCCCCGGCCGCGTCCGAGTACTACAACCGAGCCGCGGCCAGCCTCGGCGTTCGACGTACGGAGATCAGCGTGGAGTCCAGGACACCATCCCGCCGCACCTTCCTCACCCTCTCCATGGGCCTCCCCCTCGGTGCCGCGTTGGCGGCTTGCGGCACGTCCGGCCCCGCCCCGTCCGGGGGTGGCGCCGGCGGCGGCGCCACCGGCGGCAACGGCGGCGGGGGCGCCAAGGCCACCTACTGGTTCCTGTCCGGCCCGCCGGGAGAGCCGGTCCGCACCTCGGCCGTGGAGCGCTTCAACAAGGCCAACCCCAACGGCCAGATCGAGTTCACGGCCATCCAGAACGACGCGTACAAGACGAAGATCAAGACGGCGATCGGGGCGAACCAGGCGCCCACCATCATCTGGGGCTGGGGTGGCGGCGGTCTGCGCAGCTACGTGCAGGCCGGCCAGGTCGAAGACCTCACCTCGTGGTTCGACCAGAACCCCGCGGTGAAGGACCGGCTGTTCCCCTCCTCCTTCGGCGCCGCGACGATCGACGGCAAGATCTACGCGATGCCGTGCGAGACCGTGCAGCCGATCATCCTCTTCTACAACAAGAAGGTCTTCGAGAAGGTCGGGGTGCAGCCGCCGCAGACGTACGGCGACATCCTCGACCTGGTGAAGAAGTTCAACGCGGCGGGCATCGCGCCGTTCTCCCTGGCCGGCCAGTCGCGCTGGACGAACATGATGTGGCTGGAGTTCCTCTTCGACCGCATCGGCGGCCCCGAGGTGTTCCAGGCCGTCTTCGACGGCGAGAAGGACGCCTGGAACCACCCCGCGGCGATCGAGGCGCTGACCAAGATGCAGGAGCTCATCAAGGCCAACGCCTTCATCAAGGGCTTCTCCTCCATCACCGCCGACTCCAACGCCGACCAGGCGCTGCTGTACACCGGCAAGGCCGCGATGATGCTGCACGGCAGCTGGTCGTACGGCATCCAGCAGGCGCAGGGCGGCGACTTCGTGCCCAGCGGCGGCCTCGGCTGGATCAACTTCCCGCCGGTCGACGGCGGCAAGGGCGACCCGAGCAACACCGTCGGCAACCCCGGTCAGTACCTGTCGATCTCCTCCAAGGCGACGCCCGAGCAGAAGGAGATCGCCAAGAAGTTCTTCGCCAACGGCGTGCTCGACGAGGAAGAGCAGAAGCAGTGGGTCGACACCGGCGGCGTGCCGATCGTCAAGGGCGCCGACAAGCTGTTCGCCGGCTCCAAGGACGCCGAGTTCCTCAACTTCGTCTACAGCGTCGCCAGCAACGCCAAGGTCTTCGCCCAGTCGTGGGACCAGGCGCTGAGCCCGACCGCCGCCGAGGTGCTGCTCGACAACATCGCCAAGCTGTTCCAGCTGTCGATCTCGCCGCAGCAGTTCGCGACGAACATGAACGCGGTCATCGGTAAGTGAGCATGTCTGCTGTTACCGCCAGAAGGACGCCGTCCGCCGCCGCCCCCGGGGCGCGCGGCGACGGCGTCCTGCCGTGGCTGGCCACGCCGGCCCTGCTGGTCTTCGCGGCCTTCGCGGTGCTTCCGCTCATCGGGGTTTTGCTGCTCAGCTTCACGTCCTGGGACACGCTGGGCGAGATCCGGCTGACCGGGCTCGAGAGCTGGCGGTCGGTGCTCACCGACCCCGGCCTGCCCCACGCGCTGTGGGTGACGTTCCTGATCATGCTGTTGTCGTGGGCGGTGCAGACGCCCGCCAGCATCCTGATCGGGGTGTTCCTGGCCGGCCGCCAGCGCTACCGCGAGCTGCTCGCGGTGCTGTACTTCATCCCGCTGCTGCTCAGCTCGGCGGCCATCGCGATCACGTTCAAGGCGCTGCTCGACCCGAACTTCGGGCTCGGCGCGGGCCTGCAGCTCGACTTCCTCAACCAGGACTGGCTCGGGGAGCCCGGGCTCGCCTTCGGCGTCGTGATCTTCGTGGTGTCGTGGCAGTACATCCCGTTCCACTCGCTGCTCTACCAGGGCGGCGTACGGCAGATCCCGCGATCGCTGTACGAGGCGGCGGAGCTGGACGGCGCGGGGCGGGTGCGCATGTTCTTCAGCATCACGCTGCCCCAGCTGAAGTACACCATCATCACCTCCTCGACCCTGATGGTCGTCGGCTCGCTGACCTTCTTCGACCTGATCTTCGTGTTGACCGAGGGCGGTCCCGGCGACGCCACCCGCGCGCTCGCGCTGGACATGTACAAGCGGGGTTTCCAGGCGAACCTCATGGGGGCGGCGTGCGCCATCGGCGTGATCCTCGTTCTCGTCGGCCTCGCCCTGGCGCTGCTGCTGCGCCGGCTCGGCGGCCGTGATCCCCAGGCGAGTCAGCTGGAAGGGGCCTGACCTGTGACCGCGACCCAAACGTCGAGGGCGGCCGAGCACACCGCCGCGTCCCGGGCGCACGGGCACCGCCGGCGGAAGAAGGGTGCCTCCCAGCGACCCAACTGGCTCGGCGGGCTCGTGGGCTGGCTGTGGCTCGGCGTGGTGATCATCCCGATCTACTGGATCGTGATCACCAGCCTGAAGACGCAGGCCAACTACTACATGACCAACCCGCTGGTGCCGCCGGCCGATCCGACGCTCGACAACTACCGGCTGGTGCTCGATCTCGACTTCCCGCTGTACTTCGTGAACAGCGTGATCGTCGCCATCGGCACCGTGATCCCGTCGGTCCTGTTCTCCTTCATGGCGGCATACGCGATCGTGCGGAACGGCGGCGCCGGCCGCTTCCTCCGCTTCGTGAACTCGCTGTTCCTCATGGGCCTGGCCATCCCGCTGCAGGCGACGGTCATCCCGATCTACTTGATGATCATCAAGCTGCACCTGTACGACTCGCTGACGGCGCTGATCCTGCCGTCGGTCGCCTTCGCGATCCCGCTGTCGGTGCTGGTGCTGGCCAACTTCATCCGGGACGTGCCCAAGGAGCTGTTCGAGTCGATGCGGCTGGACGGCGCCTCCGAGTGGAAGACGCTGTGGGGCCTGGCCTTCCCGCTCACGCGGCCGGCCGTGGTGACGGTGTCGATCTACAACGCGCTGCAGGTCTGGAACGGGTTCCTGCTGCCGCTGATCCTCACCCAGAGCCCCGACAAGCGCACCCTGCCGCTGGCGCTGGCGGCGTTCCAGGGCGGCCCGTACGGCGTGAACGTGCCCGCCGTGCTGGCCTCCGTCGTGCTGACCATCCTGCCGATGCTGATCCTGTACGCCTTCGGCCGTCGTCAGCTCCTCAGCGGCCTGACCGCCGGTTTCGGCAAGTAGCCCGCGTCATTCCCCGCCGTACAGACGGCCGAGATCGACGAGTTCCACGTCCGGCCGTCTGTCGGCGAGGCGGGCCAGCTCGGCCGAGAACCCCGACCGCGAAAACAGCAGCAGCTTGGGCAGGGCGCCGACCTTGGCGCTGGGCAGCAGCCCGCGCAGGTGTTCCAAGCGTTCCAACTGAGGCACGTCGACCGGGGCGTCGGTGCTCTTGGCCTCGCCGATCGCGGTGATCCGGTCGGCGGCGAACGAGGCGGACTCGGTGACGACGACGTCAAGCTCATGTCCCCCGCGGTGCTCCCGGCACGGAAGCTCGGTTGGACGCACCGCGCTCGCGACGCCGCCGAGGGTGTCCGCTGATGCGTGCTCAAAACACCACTGCCGGGCGAGGTCCTCGAAGTGGGGGCCGTAAATCCGCGCGGCGACGGTGTCCGCGTTGGCCTTCCAGACCCGCTCGGCCCGCCCGGCGATCAGCTCGGCTTCGTGACGCTGGATGACGAGCTGATGCAGGCGCACGACGGGCTCGGCGATGCGGTAGACGCTGCGTTTGCCTCGCAGGGCGTCGTCGATGTGTTCGATCAGCCCGATGTCCTCAAGGCCCGTCAGCAGGTGGGCGAGCGCGCTGCTCGGGCGGCCGAGCGCCGCCGCTATCTCCGACCGCCGGTGATTGCCGGCGCTGATCGCGCTCAACGTGGCCGCGTACGAGGTCGGGTCGGCGATGGACGGCTCCTCCCGGAGCAACAGGGCGCCTTCGCGGAACATCGCGGAGGCGGGGTTGAGCAGGCGCCGCTGAACCCAGCGGTCGAACTCGGCGATTGCGGCGGGCCCGGATCCTCCGCTCATCTCCAGGTAGGCAGGGGTGCCGCCGAGCAGGGCGTGCAGCCGGAACGCCAGCTCCGGATCGTGATCCACGCCCCAGAACGCCGCGGCCTCGCGGAACCTGAAGGGGCGGACCACCAGCTCCATAGTGGCGCGGCCACGCAAGGGCGCACCACCCGAGAGCAACTGCGCCATGGTCGTCAGCGCGCTGCCGCAGAGGATCAACCGGGTCCGGGTGTGCTGCTTGGCGTAGCTCAGCGGGCTGAGCGCCTGCTGGAGGTAGGAGGGCAGGGCGGGCGTCGCCGAGACGAGATAGGGGAACTCGTCGATGATCAGCGGGGTGGCCCGGTCCTCCCCCAGCCGGAGCAGCTCCTCGATGGCGTCACGCCACCCGCGGAAGGCGACGGGCTGACGCAGGCCGCGATAAGCGGCATAGGCCGTCCCGAGATCGGCGAGGTTCTGCGCCTCGCTCTGCAGCGTCGCGCCGAACAGGAACCCGCCGGTCTGCTGAGCGAGCAGTTCGAGCATGAGGGTCTTGCCCTGACGACGGCGGCCGTAGACCAGCCCGAGCGTCGCCCCGGCCATGGGGGACTCGACGAAGTCGGCGAGGTTCTCCCATTCGGTGTCCCGGCCGAATAGGCGTCCCGGCTTCTCCAGCAACGGCTGCTCCTTGGCTGGGCACAAGAATGATAGGCACAGCTATCATAGTTGCGCCTATCATTCTTGGCTCCACCTCTCCGGTTTTGGGTCTTGTACGGCCGTCTTCCCGGGGTTACGCTCACGCCGCAACTATTAGGAAACTTTCCTAAGCAATGGCGAGACCGGCCGTCCCGCGACGCCTTTTCGCGGACGCCTACCGGCACCCCGGAAGGACGGCATGATGAAGAAACGACTGCTCAGCGCGGTGTTGCTCGCGTTGGGCCTCTGCCTGGCCGTGGCCGGGGTCGGCCCGGCCCCCGCGTCGGCGCAGTCCAGCGCGGTGCTCGCGTACCCGGCCTGGGCGCCCAACACCTGGTACGCCGTGGGCGCGCGGGTGACCTACAACGGCGTCGACTACGAGTGCATCCAGGCCCACACGTCGCTGACCGGGTGGGAGCCGCCCAACGTCCCGGCGCTGTGGAAGCCGCTCGGGAGCAGCGGCGGCGACACCACGGCACCCTCCGTCCCGACCGGCCTGCGGGTGACCGGCACCACGTCGAGCAGCGTGTCGCTCGCGTGGAACGCCTCCACCGACGACGTCGGCGTGACCGGCTACCAGGTCTACCGCGGCACCCAGCTCGTCGCCACCGTGACGGGGACGACGTACACCGACAGTGGACTGGCCTCGGGCACGACGTACAGCTACACGGTCAGGGCGCGGGACGCGGCGGGCAACGTGTCGGCGGCGAGCGCCGCCGTCTCGGCCACGACCGGCTCGGGCACCGGCGTGCCCGGGCAGCCCGGCGCCCCGTCGATCACCGGCACCACCGACACCTCGATCTCGCTGTCGTGGGCCGCCTCCAGCGGCACCGTGACCGGCTACCGCGTCTACGAGGGCACGACCCAGCGGGCCCAGGTCACCGGCACCTCCGCCACGATCGGCTCGCTCGGCGCCTGCACCACGCACACCTTCACGGTCAGGGCGTACAACTCCGCGGGCGAGTCGGCGGCGAGCGCGGCCGTCACGGGCACGACCACCGGGTGCTCCTCCGGCGGGGCGCTGCCCAAGCACATCCTCACCGGCTACTGGCACAACTTCGTCAACCCCGCCGTCGAGCTCAAGCTGTCGCAGGTGCCGCGCGACTACGACGTGGTCGCGATCGCGTTCGGTGAGGCGACCGCCACACCCGGCCAGGTGACGTTCGCCCTCGACCCCGAGCTGTCCGCCGCCCTCGGCGGATACACCGAGGCCCAGTTCCGGGCCGATGTGCAAGCGCTCAGGCAGCGCGGTCAGAAGGTCATCCTGAGCGTCGGCGGCGAGGCCGGCCACGTGCAGGTGAACAGCGCCGCCGCCGCGACCGCGTTCGCGAACTCGGTCTACTCGATCATGCAGAGCTACGGGTTCGACGGCGTCGACATCGACCTGGAGAACGGGCTCAACGCCACCTACATGGCCCAGGCGCTGCGCGAGTTGCGGGCAAAGGCGGGCTCCGGGCTGATCATCATGATGGCTCCGCAGACGATCGACATGCAGTCGACCGGCATGGAGTACTTCAAGCTCGCCCTGAACATCAAGGACATCCTCACCGTCGTCAACACGCAGTACTACAACTCCGGCACGATGCTCGGCTGCGACCAGAAGGTGTACGGCCAGGGATCGGTCGACTTCATGACCGCGCTGGCCTGCATCCAGCTGGAGAACGGGCTGCGCCCCGACCAGGTCGGCCTGGGCCTGCCCGCGGGCCCCGGCGCGGCGGGCGGCGGCGTCGTCTCGCCGGCCACGGTCACCAACGCGCTCAACTGCCTGGCGCGGCGCGCCGACTGCGGCTCGTTCGTCCCGCCGCGGACCTACCCGGACATCCGGGGCGCGATGACCTGGTCGATCAACTGGGACGCCGCGAACAACTGGAACTTCTCCAGGACTGTCAAGCCCTTCCTCGCCACCCTGCCCTGACGCCACGGCCGGACGCCCCGCACTCGGGGGTGGGGGGCGGCCCGCGGGGGTGTA
>JADGHC010000139.1 GCA_019689655.1 Microbispora sp. | reverse complement strand
GCCTCCGTTCTAGGGGGTTGGGGGCGGTCAGGCGGCGAGGCCGAGGGCGATGGGGGCGCTGACCAGTTCGTAGGCGACGGTCTGCCGGGTGGCCTCGACGATCTCGACGGCGATGCGGTGGTAGCAGATGTAGCGGCCGGTCAGGCCGGCGGGGCAGGTGCAGCCGGTGGCGGCGGTCTTGTAGATCTCGCCGTTGGTGCCGACGGTGTAGTAGACGCCGGTGCGGGTGGTGGGGACGACGCCGCCGTCCTCGATGAGCTCGATGGCCTTGGCGATCTGGTGGGGCTTGTGGCGGGTGGCGGCCTCGCGGGCGGCGGCGCGGACCTTGGTGTAGCAGGTGGGGCCGTAGCCGGTGCGGAGTGCGCGGGTGCTGGTGAGCGCGCGGCCGCAGCGGGCGCAGCGGGCGGTGGTCTTGGTGGTGGTCATGGCCCCTCCTCTAACTTCATCGCCTTGATGTTGACAAGGTTAGCCGAAGAGATAGAACCTTGTCAACATAGAGTTGAGTCGAGGTCGACTACACTACGTCAACATCACGCAGACACAGAGGAGGAGCCATGCCTGATCCCAACGCCGACTACTGGACCCTGCGCGACATCGCCGACCACTGGGGCGTCTCCTACCACACCGTCCGCACCTACCGAGCCCGCGGACGAGGCGAACTCCCCGAACCCGACGCCGTGTTCGGCCGCTCACCCGCCTGGCGGCCGACGACGATTCTGCGGTTCCAGCGGCCCGGCCAGGGCGCCCGCACCGACCTGCGAAAGAACACCACCAGTGAGTGACTCGATCGTCGAGCTACGCGGGCTCCGAGACGGGCACCTGGGCCACGTCCGAGCCGATGGACCGGCGGGGCCGTACCCACCTGTACCGGAGGGAGGACCTGGATCGGCTGGCGCAGCGCGCCCGATAGCGGGGCAGGAGTAGGCCCCGGGCGGAACCCCTCGACCGCCCGGGGCCTTTTTGTGTGCCTGGGGGAGTGAACCCAGGTCACTGGAGGGCTGGCCTCAGCCACGCAGGCCAGCGAGGTGGCATACTCGTGATTGTACATACTGGACAAACCGCATGGGGGGACTGTCCGAAATGCACAACGGAGTAGCCTATGTATCCCCCTGATGCCACCACTGTGGGTGCGTGGCTCATTGGCGCTGCGGCGCTCATCACTGCTCTGGTGGTGACCTGGCGGTTCGCCGTTGCTGTTCTCGCCGCCGGGAGGCGGCTGGTGCACTTCCTCGACGACTGGTTCGGCGAGGCGCCCAGGCCAGGAGTTCCTGGCCGCCCTGGGTTCCCCGACCGGCTCGGCAAGGTCGAGACCGCCGTAAAAGGGCTGCGCGAGGAGATCGGCGAGATCAGGGAGCAGGTCGCCGAGATCGTCCATGAGCTGCACCCCAACGCTGGGAGCAGTCTGCGGGATGCGGTGAACCGGATCGAGGCCCGCACGATCAGGTTGCCCAAGACCTCGTCCCCCTCCCATGAAGGAGCTGACGGCTGATGCCCAGACCTGAGAAGTACGTGTCCCGCTCCGACCTCGGCTGGGGGGCTTCTGGCGCGTCCTACGCCAACCCGAAGAAGGGCCTGGTCGTTCACTACGACGGCTCCAACCAGAACCTCGCGGCGAAGGATCACAGCGCCTGCATCGCCTACTGGAAGAACACCCGCAAGTTCCACACCGGGCCGGCGCGGGGCTGGGCGGATCTCGGCTATTCGTTTGGGGCGTGTCCGCACTCCTACGTGTTCGAGGGGCGGGGCCTGTACAAATACCAGGCGGCTCAGGGCACCACGCCGGGGAACCGGGACTACTACTCGGTGACGTTGATGTGCGGCCCGTCGGATGAGATCACCGACGCTCAGGTCAACGCGGTGCGGCAGCTGCGCGAGTGGCTGATGGAACCCGCGACGTCGATCGCCGGGACCGTCAAGGGCCACCGGGACTTCGTGAGCACGTCCTGCCCTGGCGACAAGCTGTACCGGATGGTCCGCGACGGAGTCTTCTCCCAACCCGCGGTGTGGGGTGGTGGCGTGCCGGACCTGTCCCGGCCCATCGCGAAGCCGAAGCCGACACCGAAGTGGGAGAACCCAGCCAAGGGCACCATCCCCGGTCCCCGCCACGACTTCCCGCTGCCCAAAGGCCACGTGTTCTGGCGGAAGACCGCCCCCAACTGGTCGGTGTCCGGCCACTACCACCGCGTGTTCAAGGGCCGCAGCGCCCGCGAGTGGCTCAAGGAGTTCGGGGCCCAGCTCGCCCGCCGCGGCTGGTCGGTGGGCAAGGGCAAGACCTACCTGCGGCGGTACGGCAACGACGGCCTGTTCGGCCCCGAGTACGAGGACCTCGTCGAGGCGTTCCAGCGCGCCCAGGGCCTCGACCAGGACGGCCGTATCGGTCCGGCCACGTGGACCGAAGCGTTCCACCGCCCCGTCACCTGACCTCTGGAGGTCTCATGTCCCCCGACGACATCACCCACCGGTTCACCCACCACCCGCCCACCCCGGAACGCGTCCGCCAGCACGAGGCCGTGCGCGCCCTGCTGGCCAACGCCGCGCACGAACTCAACGACCGCCTGCCCGAAGGCGACGAGAAGAGGCAGGCGCTGCTGCGCCTGGAGGAGACCCTGTTCTGGGCCAACGCCGCCATCGCTCGTCAGAAGGAGTCCTGATGCTGACCTCGATCGTCCGCACCCTCGTCCCCCTGATCGTGGGCGCACTCACCACCTGGGCCGCCACCTACCTCGGCGTGGACCTGCCCACCGGCGCGCTGGAGGAGGTCGTCACCGTGCTGGTCGCCGCCGTCTACTACACGGTGGTCCGCCTGCTGGAGGAGCACGTGTCGCCCGTCTTCGGCCGGGTCCTGCTGGGCCTGGGCCTGCGCGGACGCCCGAAGTACGACCCGGCCTGACCCACCCATGAAGACGGCCCCCGTCCACCTGAGTGGTGGACGGGGGCCGCTTTCGTCATGGCCGCTGCGGCCCTCGCAGGGGGTCAGCGGTTCGGCTGCTCGCGCCAGGGCGGCCCCGGGCCCGTCAGTCGAACTCGACCGCGTGGCCCGAGATCCGGACCACCGTCGTCCACTGCCCGGTCGTGGTCTGCCACTGCTTCTCGATCAGCCAGGAGTCCCGCCACGGTTGCTTGACGCGGGCCCCCAGGGCGCGGCCCCACTCTCGGGCGATGGCTGCCATGTGCGACGCGGGCCTGTCGTCGGGCAGCAGGCCCGTGAGCTGCCCCGTGTACGGGGGCAGTGTCCACCACAGCGGCGTCAGGCCCCGGTCCGCCGTCACCTGGGCCATGTCGGCGGCGGCCACCGACATGGCCCGCAGCTGGTCCGGGGAGGCCAGGGAGTCAGCGTCAAGCGGGCGCGTCTTCCCCCCACCCCGGGTGGGGTTGCGCCAGTACCCGGCCAGCCGCACCGGCACCTGGACGCCGTCCGCGTCCCACGTGGTGTCCGCGTCCGCCGCCACGATGTTCTCGTTCACGTCGCGCACCTCGGCCCCGGTGCCGAGCGCGTCCGCCCACGCCCAGTAGGCGAGCGAGGCCTGCTCACCGGGTTGGAAGATCACCCACCCGGTGATGCCCCAGGTGGGGTTGAGCCACCACTTGAGCGGCTGGAGGCCCCGGGTGACACCGAGGTCGACCAGGGCGGCGACGGCCGCGCCCTGGGCGCGGATCTGGGCGGGGGAGGTCGTGGTCATCATGTGTCCTCTCTGTGTCCTCTCTGATCTACTCTCTCGGATGGCGAGGGCTGCTCCCAGATCGGGTGGGAGCAGCCCCGTCTTCGTGTCAACCGGTGCCGCGGTTACTGCTGGGTGTGGTCGTGGCGGGCGACGATCTCCCAGAGATCGACGTCTTCGATGGCGTCGGCGATGGTCTCGGTCGAGTGCTCGGGGCGGGGGTAGGGGCCGTAGAACTCGTCACCGGCCAGGGTGATCCCCTGGTCGAGGCGCTCGTTGATGGCGTCCCGGTACTCGTCGACGATCGCGTCGATGTCGTAGTCGTCGGCGTAGTCGCCGAGCGCGGTGGTGACGTAGTCGCGCATGCTCCCGGCCCCGCCGGGGTCGGCGACGTTGCCGACGAAGGTCCCGTAGCTGGTGGTGGTCATGTGGTGCTCCTTGTACTCGGTCCAGAGTTGTCCGACCCGGGCGGTGCCGAGGCCGAGTTCCTCGGCGGCGCGGGACTGGGCGCCCCACGGCCGCTCGGCGGCGTGCCGCTCCACGGTGCGGCCGACGATCCGGACGCGCTCCTGGGCCATCTCGACCGGGACGGTGGCGGCGATGTCAGCGAGCACCGCGAGCTGCTCGCGGGGGGTGAGGGCGCGGATGGCGTCCCAGTCGATTTGGTAGTAGGCCACAGCGACCTCCTCTCTCGTGTCGTGGGGTTAGAGGGCGGCGACGGCCTGCTTGATGCCGTCGACGAGCCGCTTCCAGATCTCCTGCTTGGAGGCGATCCGGGACTCGCGCAGCCCGTAGCAGCCGCGGAACTCGCCGGTGGCGACGTCGTAGTAGACGCGGTCGACGCTCTGCAGGATGAGGTACGCCTGCCGGTTGGAGATCTCCTCGCCCTCCCAGGCGGCCCAGGAGATGTTGCCGCTCTTGTAGCGCTCGATTTCGAGCGGCAGGTAGTCGGCGATGTTGTTGAAGTAGATGCGGTGCTTGTCGCCGCGCTTCCACTCCCGGCCGCCGACGGCGACGAGGTTGGCGACGGTGAGTTCCACGGTGCGCTCCTTTCGGGTGCGGGTGCCGAGCTCGATGCGGCGGAGGAGGCTGACCTGGTCGATGACCCAACGGCCGGCGGTCTTGGTGGCGCGGACCGCGCCCATGCGGCACCAGTGGCGGATGGTGTCGATGGTGACGCCCGCGAGGGTGGCGGCCTGGCTGGTGGTGAGGGTGGTCATCGGGGGCTCCTTCCTGTCACTGAAAAGTCTATCCCCCCCTAGACGAATTTGTCTAGGGGGGGATGGAAACTTTTCAGCGCTCTGCGGCCTTCGCCGCCCGGCACTCCGGACACCGGCAGCCGTGCACTCTGTACGCGCGCACCGTCCCATGCCGCAACTCCGGGTCACGCCACAGAGTGAGCAGCCGGTCCAACTCCGCCCCCCACTCGGGGACCTGCCGAGCCCGCTTCCACAACTGCTGGTGACTCAGACCCATGTCCGCGAGGACCTCGCTGAGGTGCTGCCCAGCAGCGATCCTCAGCAGCACCTCCTCCCTACGCCTCGGCCCCAGCGGATCGTCGGGGTCATCGGCCCGCAGACGGCGCCACCGCCGATCAGCAGCAGCCTTAGCCGCGCGAGCCCGGGCAGACCGATCGCCAGCCCGGTATCGAGACGCGAGACGCCGACGCCGCACCGGTATCTCTGCCTGCACGTCCCCGCGGTGTCGTACCCGGCTGTAGTGGCTCTGGCACAACCCCCAGCCGATAGCGGGCGAGTCACAGCCCTCGACTTCGCACGGCCCTCCGGGCGGCTCGCCCACATCCGGCACACCAGGGGGCAGGATGTCGCTCTGCCGCCAGGAGCTGTAGTGGCTCTTGCACATGCCCCGGGCCTGAGACGGCCTGTCACAGCCATCAGCAGCGCACGGCTGCCGCTTCCTGCTCTGCGGGCGCAGCGGCACGTCGGGGCGGACGTCACCGTCCCGCTGCCACCGCGCGTAGTGGCCCCCGCACAGGCCGCGGGTTTTCACTGGCCGGTCGCAGCCGTCCACCGAGCACGGCTGCCCGGGGGACGGCACGGGGGAGGGGGTCTCGATCACTGCTGCTCCTGGTAGATGATCTGCAGGGCGGGTACTTCCATCGCGGCGCGGGCGATCACGCGCCGGTGCCAGGAGGCCGGGAACCCGACCTCGGGGTGCGCGGCGCGGTATTCGTCGTCGTTGCGGTAGACGACGACCACCGGATCCGGAACGTCCAGCAGCGCGTCCACGACCCGGCCGACGAACTCCCCGGTCTGCGCCTCCAGGCGCTCGACTTCGAGCCGCACACCGTCGGGGATCGGGTACTTCCCGGCCTCCCAGTGCCGGATGGTGCGGGTGGACACGCCCAGGTGGGCGGCAAGCCACTCGACCGAGACGCCGAGCCATTCGCGGATCGTGCGGAACTCGGCGTCCGACATGCGCTCGTCCTCGGGCATGCCCTCGGGGTCGCCGTACTGCGTGGGCTCAGAGCCGTATTCCATGAGTCCTCCAAAACGGGGGGAGCCCCCGACCCACGGCCGGGGGCTTAGTGGCCTGTGTCAGGCGCGAGCGACGAGCGCGTACACCGCGTTAGCGGCGTACTCCCACGCGCCGACGACCTCCCAGCCGGCCGCCTCCAGCAGCTGCTCGGCGGCGGCGATGGCGCGGGTGTCGGCGTCGTCGGCGTCCACCGGGATGGTGGTCTCCCAGTAGCCGACGACCCGGTCGCCGAGGCCGTAGACGGGGGTCTCCTCACCGTCCTCACCGTCCTCGACGTCGTAGCCGATCACCTGCCGCTCGATGATGGACACGTCGCAGTGGTCGCCCGCCACGACGTCCGACGCGATCGCGACCGCGGCCACGTAGCCGTCGGGGTTGTCGAACTCCTCGGCGTCGCCGCCCTCGGTGAGGCCGTGCTCCTCGTTGAGCTCGCGGGCGAACTGGGCGGCGAGGGTGTCGTCCAGCTCGCCGCCGGAGTAGTCCAGCAGGGCGGCGGCGTCGGTGAGGACGCGGGCGCCGCGCTCGACGGCGGTGGACTGGGGGAAGACCTCGATCTCGCCGTCGAGGTCGACGGCGAGGACGGGCAGGTCGGAGAACTCGGCTTCGGCGAGGGCGTGGACGTGCGCGGAGGTGACGAAAGCCATTTCCGATTCCTCTCGGATCGTGCCCGGGGCTGCTCCCCTGGGCGGCGGGTCTGGGGCCGTTCCCCTGACCTCGTGACACCGAGCCTAGCTTCCGGAAACCGGAAGCGTCAAGCCCGGGCTAGAAATTTTCTCCCATCTTCGCCAACACCAAGACAACCAGCAGAAACACCACGACACCCACCGCGCCGACCCCCGCCTTCGGATACGACTTCAGATGCCCACGCACATACTTCCCGTTCCGGTAGTAGCCGCGGACCCGATGCCGCCGATACCTACGCGCCATGTCAACCTCACAAAAGCCAGGGGGTGGAGCACCCATTCTGGACACCCCACCCCGCCCCCGCTGGCGCAGACGCCGGATTCTCACCCGAAGGTCAGCAACGTCTAACCGTGCCTCCACGACGGCCCCGACGGCTCACCGAGCCACACGGTGTGGCCCCGCGGCCCGACCGTCAGCCCGAACTCGGCGACGCCCGGCCGGCCCCGCTGGTCCCACCAGGCGTGCGCGGTCTCCAGCTCATCCCACAGCCGGCGCGGGCCGCCCTGCTCGACCCGGTCCGCATGGACGCGCGCCCACGACGGCGAGTCGGTCGCCGACACCCACACCACCGGCCCGTCGCTGGTGCCGCGCATCCCGAACCGCCAATGCGGGACCATGAGCGACAGCGGCAGCATGACCGTGCCGTCGAGCAGCAGCTCCCGCCCCACCTCGACCGGGCGGGTCTGCTCAGGGGCGGCATCGAGGTCGTGCGGCCTGGCCCGGTCACGCTGCTGGCGCAGCCACATGAACGACAGCCCCTGCACGAACCGGCCCTCCGCCAGACCACCGCGCACGGTGAGGCGGGCGAGCACACCGGCCGGACCACCTGACTGAGGAGACCAGGGGGCCACGATCAGGCCGCCGTCGCGGGTCTGCGCGAGCCAGTCCTTCGGGACGTCCCGCACCGTGCAGGTGGCGATCACCCGGTCATATGGCGCGAGCGCCGGGAACCCCTCGGCACCATCCCCGGTCACGACCCGCGTCCGATATCCCGCGGCCTCCAGTGCACCCCGCGCCCGCTCCGCGAGCACCGGGTCCACCTCGATGGTCGTGACCCGGTCCGCATCCCCCACCAGTTCGCACAGCAGTGCGGCGTTCCAGCCGGTTCCGGTGCCGATCTCCAGCACCCACTGGTCGGGGCGCACGTCCAGCGCGTCCAGCATGGCGGCCATGATGCTCGGCGCGCTGGACGACGATGACGGGATTCCCCACCCGCCGTCGACTCCGTCGTCGACCTGCGTCACGACCGCGTCGTCGGCGGCGACCAGGCGCCGCCACCGGTCCGGGGCGGAGGCCCGGTCCACGGGTCGGCCGCGGTGCCAGATCCGGTCGGGGATGAACGGGTGGCGCGGCACCCGCGCGAACGCCTCGGCGACCCGGTCGGACACCCCCGCCACGCGCAGTGCTGCTTCGAATGTCATGCTCAGACCTTCCCGCTGCCGCCGCACGCCTGACATGCCACCCACCTCTGGTGGCTCTTGCCCTGCGTCTGCCCGTCATGGGTCTCCCATTTGCCGCCTTGTCCGCCGCAGGCCCCGCAGTCCTGCTGCCCGTCACTGTCGTTGTTGTCTTTTCTGCCCCAGGCCATAAGCCTCCTCCTTCAGCCACCAGCATGTAACCCACAGTGAGGGGTGTCGAGACGAGAAAACCCCCGCCACGCTAGTGGCGGGGGCCTCGGTTCCGCGGCTCCCCTCAGACGCCCCGGAACCTCCACGCACCCGCATGGGGAAGGGACAGTGCGCGGAACCCTATGACCGCCGCGAAACCGCCCGCAACACGTCCTGGGCGCGCTGCTCCGCCCCCAGATCGGCGAGCAGCCGATCCATGGTCGGCGCGACGATCTCCCGCCGCCGATACTGCTGGGCCTCGACCTCGGTGAGCGGAGCGTGCCGCCAGGCGCGCCACCGCCGCCAGGTTTCGCGGTTGGGGTCGTAGGTGATCTCCCACAGCGGGAAATCCGAGCGGAGGCGGGCCAGCGCGTCCTGTAGGGGGTCTGTCGCGGTCATGACACCCACGGTAGACACGAGACACCAGAGGCAGGGGCACAGTTTGTGCCCCCACCTGTGTCTCTCTGCTAGTCCATGCCGACCCGCGCAGCCAACGCCGCGGCCCGCTGCCGCACCATCCCCCGCCGCGTCTCGACCTCCTCCAGGATGATCCGCCGCGCATACCCGTTGTAGCGGATGGTCTCCGGCGCAGCCTCGAACGCGGCCTCCAACGTCGCCAGCGCCGCCACCGGGTCCCCGGCGAGGTGGTGGGCGCGCGCCACCTCGATCTCGTGCCTGGCCCGACGCGGCCGGGACGGGATCGCGCCGGTAGCGGCCCGCGCTTGGCGCACGGCTTCCCGGCCGGCGCGGAGTTCGACGGCGGTGGTGACGGCGTGCGCCCCCATCACCGCGCGGGAGAACGACGTGACGGGGTGGTAGTAGCCGTCGGGTAGCCGCTCCGCGACCGCGTGGGCCGCATCCCACCGGTTCCACGCCGTCCCGGTGTCCCCGCGCCGGGCAGCGGTGTAGGCGGCCTCGGCCAGCAGCGCGCCACGCATGGCCGCGGTCTGGGTGTCGGCGCCGTCCAGGTGCCGCTCAACGAGTTCGAGCGCCTGGGTGGTGACCATGTCGGCGGCGTCCCACTGCCCCGAGTCTCGGTGCGCCTCAGCGAGCAGCCAGGACGCGACACCGATGGCGTGCAGGTTCCCGGAGTCCTGGGCGGCGATGATGCCGCGCTCGGCGACCCGCCACAGCAGTTCGCTGGCGGGCCGCTGGTAGGCGAGGAAGAACTGCGCCAGCGAGTACACCTCTGAGAGCAGCGCCTGGGCGTGTTTACGTTCCCCGTCTTCGGCTTGGGCTGCGGCGAGTTGGGCGTCGCCGATGAGACCGGGTAGGAGTTCGCCGAGGACTTCCCGGTGGTAGGGGGAAGCGTGGCGCGCCGCCCAGGCGTGGTCGAGTCGGGCGCGTAGGTGCTCGACGGGTGGGGCTTGGCGGTCGGTGGTGATGATGAGCGAGTCGATCGCGGCGCGCACGGCGGGCAGATACCGGTGGCCGGGGCCGGTGAACAGGTCGACGTGCTGGTTGGCGTGGCCGGTGAGGTCGGCGAGGTCGCGGACGCGCAGCGCTTCGGCGAGTTGGAGGAGGACGGGGAGTCGGGGTTCTTTGAGTCGGCCGGTTTCGAGGGCTTTGACCCAGGATGCGGATCGGCCGACGAGTCCGCCGAGGACTTCGCGGGTCATCCCGCGGCGGGTGCGTTGGATTTTGAGGCGCTGACCGAACGATAGCGGTTCGGGGTACTCTGCTGGCATAGGCCCTGCCCTTCCTGTGGTTCGCTGCTTTCAGGATAGGCAGGGCCGTCCTCGTGTGCAGGGGTGTTTGGGGTTCACTGGGTGGGCGGCAGCCGGAGGTTCCGCTTTTCTCGCGTCTAGGGGCGCCACTCCCGGTGGCGGGAACAGTTCGCGGGAACCACCGTCGCCCTCGCGCTCGGGGAAGTCCCCGCCGCCTGGCGGCCCGCAAGCAGGTCCGCAACCCGTCGTCCTCGCGCTCGGGGAAGTCCCGTACGCGCTTCGCACTCCTGATCGCCCTCAGTCCCGTCGTCCTCGCGCTCGGGGAAGTCCCTGCTGCCTCCTCGGGCGCGATGAGCCCCCGGGACCGTCGTCCTCGCGCTCGGGGAAGTCCCGAGAGGTGCGCATATCGGGGGTCTTCATTGAGCCCGTCGTCCTCGCGCTCGGGGAAGTCCCAGTTGATGACCTGGGCTTTCCTGCCCCGAGACCCTATTGAAATGTTGGGAGGACGCCTGAGCCTTACGGCCCAGGGATGCCCGTCTCACCCCGACCAGGAGGCCGGGCGCGGGCTTCCCGCTTCAACGAGGACCGCCCGCCACGCCGAAGCGCGGCAGGTCTTACATCCCCTCCACGGGCGTTTAGCGACTCCCCGCCACTCGAGGCGTCGTCGTACTGCTGGTGTTCGCCGCGGGCCACAGCTGCGAGCACCCGCGCCGTGTTCCAGCGCCGGTCCCCACACCACCCGCAGGCCGGGCACGTGAACTGCTCCTCGAACGGCGGCACAGGCTTGACTCTCACCTGACCGCACGCCGAGCAGGTCCTACCCGTCGCCGCATGCCTGTCGGCCACCTGCACCTGGCAGCCGTACCACGCGGCCTTGGACTGCAACTGCCAGCGGAGTTCACCGAGGTTGGCGTCCGCCAGCACACGGTTCCGGTCCCTCCGGACCCGCTTCGGGACGTCCGCGGACCCCCGCTGGGCGGTCTGCTGGACGTCCCACCCCTCCACACCGATCCGCTCATGCGAGTGGACCAGGCGGGAGGTGAGCTTGTGGGTCGCATCCCGGCGCAGGTTCGCCACCCGCGCGTGCAGTCGGGCGACGCGGGCCGCCGCCTTGGCACGCCGCCTCGACCCGGGCTGGCAGCGGGCGAGGGCACGCTGAGCCGCGGCGAGCCGGTCGAGCGCCGCCTCCAGGTGGCGCGGGTGCTCGAACTGCTCGCCGGCGGAGGTGACGACCAGGGACCGCACCCCCAGGTCGACGCCGATCGTGCCACCGGCACGCTGCCGATCCGAGGGGCCGGTGCGGATCTCACGCACCACCTCCACGGTGAGCGCGATGCTCCAGCGGCCGTCGGAACCCTGGGAGACGGTGCCCCGAACGAGCCGCGCGACGGGCACACGGCCGCTGCCCTTGCAGGCCGGGCACTTCTTCGGCGTGTCCTTGCCCGGCACCTGGCCGGTGGCCTTGCAGGTCGGGCAGGTGGTGTCGCCCTTGCGGATGCGGCGCAGCAGCTTGCGCGTGGACTCGTGGGTCTTGACCACGCCCACCTTGGGGAGTTTGACGTGGTGGGCGTCCACGACCTGCAACTGCGCACCGTGCACCTGGAACGAGGCGCGGGAGCGGCCCTTCTTCTTGAACCGGGGGCGGCCCACCCGGCGGCCGGCGAGCCGCCCGGCACGGGAGTCGAAGAACCTTTTCCACGCGGCTGCCGCATCCCTGAGTGCGGCCTGGTAGGTGCCGACAAAGTTGCGGGCGACCCACGGCACGCCGACCGTGACCTCACCGGTGTTCCGGTCGGTCCACTCGGTGGTGTCCTTCCACTGCGTCCAGGCCTTGCACAGGTCGAAGTGGCCGGGAACCCTGGTGGTCGGCTTCAGTCCGGCGGTCTTCTCGGCCTGGCGGGCGTCCAACGCCTCGGCGATCCGCTGGAGGCCCCAGTTGTAGGCGAAGCGGGCGCCACCAGCGTGGGAGGCGAACGCGCGCTGCTGCCGTGGGGTCGCGTCGAGCGCGAACACGTAGGCCTGCTGGACCAGGCGCTGTTCGACGGGCATCGCGGTTCACCTCCTCTCGGTTGGCCGGGGCTAGCTTAGTGGGTTTTCGGTGGGGTGGTTGTGGGGGTTGCAGAAGTGAG
>JADGHC010000138.1 GCA_019689655.1 Microbispora sp. | reverse complement strand
CCCTGCGGCTGGACGCCCGTGCCGCCGTACGGGAGCACCCCGGCATGTGGACCGGCGCCTCCGTCGCCCGCGGCGGGCACGTGATCGTCGTCGGGTCGCCCCGGCCGCTGGTCGCCGAGATCGCCGCGCTGGCCGGCCGGGCGGGCCGTACGGTGACCAGGGTCTGGGGGGAGCACGCCGGCGCGGTGATCCTCGTGCCGCGGACCGAGGAGCAGGCGGCGGCGCTGGCCGCACCCGCGAAGGTGGACGGCCTGGCGGCCGTCGCCGCCGGAGACCGGGTGATCGTGCAGCCGGCCGCGTTCGCCCGCCTGTCCGCGACGGGCCGCCTGGTCGTCGTGACCCATGAGCTGACGCACGTCGCGGCGGCGGGCCCGCACGCCGTGCCGATGTGGCTTATGGAGGGTTTCGCCGACTACGTGGGCTACCTGGACAGCGGGCTGCCGGTGCGTACGGTCGCCGCCGAGCTGGCCGCCGACGTGGCGGCGGGGAAGGCGGCGCTGCGTGCCCTGCCGGAAGCAGCCGACTTCGCCGCCAGGCCCGCCCAGGCGTACGAGGAGGCATGGCTGGCCTGCCGCTACATCGCCGCCCGGTTCGGTGAGCGGCGGCTGGTGGCGCTCTACCGCGCCGCGCTGCGCGAGGAGATCGGCGTCGCCCTGCGGGAGGTGCTCGGGCTGACGGTCGGCGACGTGACCCGTGAATGGCGGTCGTACGTGCGCGGGTGGCTCGCCGGGTCCTGATCTCCCCGGGCGGCGGGCCCGGGGCTGCGACAATGCTTTCCCGGCCGCCGCACGCGCGCGGGCGGCCGATCTCCACCGGTCACGAGCCCGGAAACTGCGACAATGCCTTCTCGGGCGGCGCGGGCCGACCGTGCGCACGCCGGCAGCGGGGGTGAGGATGACGAAGCGGACGCTGATCGTCACGAACGACTTCCCGCCCAGACCGGGCGGCATTCAGGCGTTCGTGCACGGCCTCGCCTCGCGCAGGCCGCCCGGCTCGGTGATCGTGTACGCCCCGCGCTGGAAGGGATGTGAGGAGTTCGACGCCCGCCAGCCGTACGAGGTGGTCCGGCATCCCTCGTCGCTGATGCTGCCGACGCGTTCGGTGGCGAGAAGGGCGGCGGCGCTGGTCGAAGACGGCGGCGCGGTCGTCTTCGGCGCGGCGGCGCCGCTGGGGCTGCTCGCCCCCGTCCTGCGAGAGGCGGGCGCGGGCCGGATCGTCATGCTCACCCACGGGCACGAGGCGTCGTGGGCCCGCCTGCCCGGCGCGCGGGCCCTGCTGCGCCGCATCGGTGCGAGCGCCGACGCGGTGACCTACCTCGGCGAGTACACCCGCCGCCACATCGCCCGGGTGGTGCCCGCCTCCCGGCTCGTACGGCTCGCGCCGGGCGTGGACACCGAGACATTCCGCCCCGGGGCGGGCGGCGACCGGGTGCGCGCGGCGCTCGGCCTGGGCGACCGGCCGGTGGTCGTGTGCGTCTCCCGGCTGGTGCCGCGCAAGGGCCAGGACGTGCTGCTGCGGGCCTGGCCGCTCGTCCAGCGGCGGGTCCCCGGCGCGGCCCTGCTCCTGGTCGGCGGCGGCCCCTCGCGGCGGTCGCTGGAGCGGGCGGCCGCGCGGGCCGGCCTGCGCGGCTCGGTGATCGTCACCGGGTCGGTCCCCTGGGCGTCCCTCCCGGCCTACTACGACGCGGGCGACGTGTTCGCCATGCCCTGCCGCAGCAGGTTCGGCGGCCTGGACGTGGAGGGCCTCGGCATCGTCTACCTGGAGGCGTCGGCCACCGGGCTGCCGGTGGTCGCCGGCTCGTCCGGAGGCGCCCCCGACGCCGTACGGCACGGCGAGACGGGCCTGGTGGTCGACGGCACCTCGCACGAGGCGGTGGCCCGCGCGCTGTGCGACCTGCTGACCGACCCGGCCCGCGCCCGCGCGATGGGCGAGCGGGGCCGGGCCTGGATCGAAAAGGAGTGGAACTGGGACCTGGCCGCGGCCCGGTTCGCCGCGCTGATCGACGGGCCGGGCCCCCGGTGACCGCCTCCACGAGCGGGCGGCCGGTCGAGCGTGCCGATCGGGGGCTCTGAACGCCCGCGGGACGGCGGGCCGGCCTCCGGAAAAATCGGAGGCCGACGGTACCGGGAGACCGCCGTCTCACCCCGCCGCGCGTGACGCGGTGGCGTACGGCGGGGTCGGGCGCCTCGCCACCCGCCCGCCGCGCCGTCAGCCGCCGTACAGCTCGTCGATCTGCTTGGCGAAGTCGCGCATGACGACGCTGCGCTTGACCTTCATGGACGGCGTCAGGTGGCCGCTCTCCTCGGTCAGGTCGCCGTCGAGGATCACGAACTTCTTGATCTGCTCGGCCTTGGACACCATGCGGTTGGCGTCGTCCACGGCCTGCTGCACCTCGGCCAGGATCTCCGGGTCGGACGGCGACACCTCGGTCTTGCCCTTGGCCTGCTTCCACTGTTCGACGGCCTCGGGGTCGAGCGTCACCAGCGCGCCGATGAACGGCTTGCCGTCGCCGACCACCATCACCTGGCTGATCAGGCGGTGCGCCCGGATGGCGTCCTCGAGCGGCGCCGGCGCCACGTTCTTGCCGCCCGCGGTGACGATGATCTCCTTCTTGCGGCCGGTGATGGACAGGTAGCCGTCTTCGTCGAGCTGCCCCACGTCGCCGGTGTGGAACCAGCCCTCGGGGTCGATCGCCTCCTTGGTCGCGCGCTCGTTGTTCCAGTAGCCGTCGAAGACGTGGCGGCCCTTCACCAGGATCTCGCCGTCGTCGGCGATGCGGATGCTCACGCCGGGGAACGGCTTGCCCACCGTGCCGATCTTGTTGGCGCCGGGGATGTTGACGGTCGAGGGCGCGCTGGTCTCGGTGAGCCCCCAGCCCTCGAACACCTCGATGCCCACGCCGCGGAAGAAGTGGCCGAGCCGCTCGCCGAGCGCCGAGCCGCCGGAGACCGCCGCCGTGAGCGCGCCGCCCGTGGCCGCCCGCAGCTTGCCGTACACGAGCTTGTCGAAGAGGGCGCGCTTGAACCGGACGCCGAGACCGGCCCCGCCCGAACTCTCCGCCTTGCTCCACTCGATCGCGGCCCGTACGGCGGCGTGGAAGATCTTGCCCTTGCCCTCCTCGGTGGCCTTCTGCTCGGCCGCGTTGTAGACCTTCTCGAACACGCGCGGCACGCCCAGCAGGAAGGTGGGCTTGAACTCCCGCAGGTCGGGGGCCACGTTCTTCATGTTCGGGCTGTGCGCGAGCACCGTGCCGGTCTCGATCAGGACGACCTGGATGAGCCGGGCGAGGCTGTGCGCGAGCGGGAGGAACAGCAGCGCGGACCTGCCCTCCACGTCGAACAGCGCTTCCAGCGGCCCGTGGGAGACGTTGCGCGCGGTGAACAGCAGGTTGTCGTGGGTGAGGCGGCAGCCCTTCGGCATGCCGGTGGTGCCGGAGGTGTAGATGATCGTGGCGAGGTCGCGTCCGCCCCGGCTCGCCCTGCGCTCGGCGAGCGTGTCGCCGGACACCTCCGCGCCGAGGCGCTCCAGCTCGGCGAACCCGCCGTCGATC
This sequence comes from Microbispora sp., assembly GCA_019689655.1. Taxonomy (GTDB): domain Bacteria; phylum Actinomycetota; class Actinomycetes; order Streptosporangiales; family Streptosporangiaceae; genus Microbispora. The sequence continues at coordinate 8,723 of JADGHC010000138.1, read as the reverse complement.
CGCCACAGCAGCGGCAGTTCGGGCACGGCCTCGCGCACGGTCTCCTCGTGCGCGGCCGTCTCCACGAACGCCGCCTTGGCGCCGCTGTCGGTGAGGATCCACTTCACCTGGTCGGCGGAGGAGGTCTCGTAGATCGGCACCCCGACGGCGCCGGCCGCCCAGATGGCGTAGTCGGCGACCGTCCACTCGTAGCGGGTGCGCGACATCAGCCCGACCCGGTCGCCGGGCTCGATTCCGGCGGCGATCAGCCCCTTGGCGACGGCCGCCACCTGATCCCTGAACTGCGCCGCCGTCACCGGCGTCCACGGCGCGCCCGGGGCCTCGCTCTCCTTGCGGCGGATGACGACGGCGTCCGGCTCGTCCACGCCGCGCTGGAACACCACGTCGGTGCAGTTCGCGGACGGAGGCACGTCCACCAGCACGGGAACGCTGAACTCGCGCACGGTCACTCCTTCGCACGGCCGCGCGGTCTCCGGAACGCCGTGCCGGGACCGCGTCGCGGGCATAACTCTTCGTGTCTCACCGGACGCTACCGCGCGATGTTACGCGTGGGTAGATTCGTCACCCAGGCGTTATGCGGGGACAAACCGGCGCTATCAGTGTCCCCCGCGCAGCAGGCTCGACACCTTTCCGTGACCCAAGCGGCTGCTAGGTAAAGCGGTCGTTACGATGTCGGCATGCGCATCCACGTCGTGAGCGACGTCCACGGCAGGGCCGACGCGCTGGCCCGCGCGGGCGACGGGGCCGACGCCCTGATCTGCCTCGGCGACCTGCTCCTCTTCATCGACTACGCCGACCACTCGCAGGGCATCTTCCCCGACCTCTTCGGCGCGGAGAAGGCGAGCGAGTACGTGCGCCTGCGCGCGCTGGGCCGCTTCGACGAGGCGCGGCAGCTGTCGGCCGGCCTGTGGGCCTCCCTCGACGGCGATCCCCGGGACATTCTGGAGGGCGCGGCCCGGCGCCAGTACGAGCAGATCTTCTCCGTCATGCCGACGCCGGCCTACCTCACGTACGGGAACGTGGACCTGCCGCGCCTGTGGGCGGACCACCTGCGGCCCGGGCAGCGCGTCCTGGACGGCGAGGTGGCCGAGATCGGCGGGCTGACCTTCGGGTTCGTCGGCGGCGGTCTGCGCACGAAGTACCGCACGCCGTACGAGATCGACGACGAGGAGTACGCGCGCAAGGTCGAGGCGGTGGGCGAGGTGGACGTATTGTGCTGCCACATCCCGCCCGCCATCCCCGAGCTGCTGTACGACGTGGTGGCGCGGCGGTTCGAGCGGGGGAGCGAGGCCACGCTGGAGGCGATCAGGCGGACGCAGCCGCGCTTCGCGCTGTTCGGCCACGTCCACCAGCCGCTGGTGAGCCGCACCCGCGTCGGGCGCACCGAATGCGTCAACGTCGGCCACTTCCGCGGCCGTGGCACGCCGTTCGCCCTGGAGTGGTGAAGTACGGTTGGCGCATGGCTGATCGCACTTCGTCCAGCATCACTATCGGCGCCGCCCGGTCGGCAGTCATGGCCGTCATCGCCGACTTCCCCGCCTACCCGGAGTGGGCCGGCCAGGTGAAGAAGGCCGAGGTCCTGGAGACGGGCGAGGACGGCCGCGCCACGCGCGTCCGCTTCGTCCTCGACGCCGGCGTGATCAGCGACGAGTACGTCCTCGGCTACGAATGGGACGGCGACGCGGGCGTGAGCTGGCGGATGGTCGACGCGGGGAGGATGCTCTCGGGCCTGACCGGCAGCTACCGCCTGGCCGGCGACGGCGGGAGCACCGAGGTCACCTACGACCTCACCGTGGACCTGAAGGTCCCGATGATCGGCATGATCAAGCGCAAGGCCGAGAAGGTCATCGTCGACACGGCGCTGAAGGGCCTCAAGCGCCGCGTCGAGAGCCGATGAGGACCCTCCTCTTCACGGGGAAGGGCGGGGTCGGCAAGACCACGGTGGCCGCCGCGACCGCCACGCTCGCCGCCGAGCGGGGCCACAAGACGCTGGTCGTCTCCACCGACACCGCGCACTCGCTCGCCGACGCGCTCGGCGTGCCGCCGTCGGCGGAGCCGGTGGAGGCCGCGCCCGGCCTGCACCTGCAGCAGGTGGACACCCAGAAGTCGATGGAGCGGCACTGGGGCGAGCTGCGCGACTACGCCGGCACCGTGCTGGCCGAGCTCGGCCTCGACGAGGTCACCGCCGAGGAGATCACCGTCCTGCCCGGCGCCGAGGAGATCCTCGCGCTGCTCGAACTGCGCGAGCAGGCCCGCACCGGCCGGTGGGACGTGATCGTCGTCGACTGCGCGCCGACCGCGGAGACGCTGCGCCTGCTCGCCTTGCCGGAGGCGCTCGACTGGCACGTCAGCCGCCTGCTCCCGGCGGGCAGGCGGGTGCTCAGGGCGCTGTCGCCGGTCGTCCGGCACATCGCCAAGGTGAGCGTGCCCGAGGGCGAGGTCGTCTCGGCGGGGGAGCGGCTGCACCGTGGCCTGCTGGAGGTGCGTGCCCTGCTCGCCGGCGACGACGCGTCCGTACGGCTCGTGCTGACCCCCGAGGCGGTGGTCGTCGCCGAGGCCCGCCGCACGCTCACCTCGCTCAGCCTGTACGGCTATCGCGTCGACGCGGTGATCGCCAACCGGGTCTTCCCGGCGGAGGGCGCCGACGAGTGGCGGCTCGGCTGGGTGGAGGCCCAGTCCAGGCAGCTGGCCGCGGTGCACGAGTCGTTCGCGCCGCTGCCCGTCCTCACCGTGCCCTATCTCCCGGCGGAGCCGGTCGGGACCGCCGCGCTCGCGGACCTCGCCGCGCGGATGTACGGGGACCGGGACCCCTTCGCGCGCCCGGACACCGAGCCGCCGCTGCGGTTCACCACCGACGAGCTGACGCTGTCGCTGCCGCTCGCCGACCGCGCCGCCCTCGACCTCGCCCGCAAGGGCGACGAGATCATCGTCACGGCCGGGTCATACCGGCGGGTCATCGCCCTGCCCGCCGCCCTCGCCCGGCGGGAGATCTCCTCGGCCGCGCTCCGGGACGGCCTGCTCCGGGTACGGTTCCAGGCAGGAGGGGCCAAATGACGGAAGCCAACGACACCACCCCGCGCAGCCATGACCCGCTCGGGTCGGCGGCGGAGGAGGCGATGAAGCTGCTGGACGCCGTACAGCGGCGGATGGGCCGGGAGTTCGGCAAGGGGCTGGTGAAGGGCGGCCTGAGCGGCTTGGGCTCCGCCTTCACCGGCGCCGGCGCGGGCGGCCGGGGCGGCGACGTGTGGAGCGAGGCCGTCGCCGACGACCACGACGAGTACATCTGCCGGGCCTGCCCGGTGTGCCGCGTCATCGCCGCGCGCCGCGAGGCCGGCGGCGACGTCACCAGCCATCTGATCGCGGCGGGCGAAGAGCTGTTCGCCGCGTTGCGGCAGGCGGTCGACGCCCTGCAGCGCCCCCCGTCGCGACCGGCCGGGGAGCGGCGGTCCGGTGACACGAAGGTCGAGCATATCGACCTGGGATGACGCGCCGGTTAAGACCGCGCGACGGCGGAATTGCCACAACCCGGCTCGATCGGCTTCAATCGGCGCGGCGTGGCTCTGCGAAAGCGGCGTGGCACGTGTGAAAGCGGATCGGGCGGAGGGAAACGGCATGGCGCTGACCATCGGCGTGGACGTCGGCGGTACCAAGATCGCTTATGGCGTCGTCGACGAGCACGGCACCATCCTCGAGCGCGGCCTGCGGCACAGCCCCGCGGGCAGCACCGAGAAGATGGCGCTCACCATCGCCGATGCGGTGACCGAGCTCACCGCCAGGCACGCGGTCGAGGCCGTCGGCATCGGCGCGGCGGGCTTCGTCGACGAGACCCGCTCGATCGTCCGCTTCGCCCCCAACCTGGCCTGGCGGGAGGAGCCGCTGCGCGAGAAGGTGAGCGACCTGGTCGGGCTGCCCGTCGTCGTCGAGAACGACGCCAACGCCATGGCCTGGGGCGAGTACCGGTTCGGCGCGGGCCGGGGCGAGAGCCACGTCGTGTGCGTCACCGTGGGCACGGGCATCGGCGGCGGCATCGTGCTGGACGGCCGGCTCTACCGCGGGCGCTGGGGGATGGGCGCCGAGCTCGGCCACATGCAGGTGGTGCCCGGCGGGCGTCCCTGCGGCTGCGGCAACAACGGCTGCTGGGAGCGGTACGCCAGCGGCAGCGCGCTGCTCATGGAGGCCAAGGGCAACGCCCAGGCCGATCCTGCGGGCGCCGCGCACCTGCTGCGCCTCGGCGGCTCCGCCGAGGGCGTCCAGGGCGAGCACGTGACCGAGGCGGCGCGTCGGGGCGACCGGGCGGCGCTGGCCGCCTTCGAGACGCTCGCCGGATGGCTCGCCCAGGGCCTGGCCGACCTGGCCGCGGTCCTCGACCCCGGGTGCTTCATCATCGGCGGCGGTGTCTCCGGCGCCGCCGACCTGTTCATCGACCGGGTGCGCGAGGAGTTCGCCGCGCGGCTGTCCGGCCGCGGGCACCGCCCGCTCGCCGAGATCAGGGTGGCCGAGATGGGGCCGTCGGCCGGGCTGGTGGGAGCGGGTGACCTCGCCCGGCTGCGCTGACGGCGCGCTGCGGGTCGCCACCTACAACATCCGGGGACTCAGGGACGACGGGGAGGCGCTGGTCCGGGTGATCCGGGCCCTGCGGCCCGACGTGCTGTGCCTGCAGGAAGCCCCCCGCCTGCCGGGCTGGCGGCGGGCGCGGCGGGCGCTGGCCCGCGCGACCGGCCTGTCCGTGGCGGCCGGGGGCCGGGTGGGCGGCACCGCCGTCTTCACCGCCCCGTCCGTACGGCTCCTGCGCGGGCGGGGGCACCGCCTGCGGTGGTTCGCCGGGCTCGAATGGCGCTCGGTGGCGCTCGCCGTGGTGGAGAAGGACCGCCATAGGTACGCCGTGTGCTCGGCCCACCTCGACCTCCTGGCGGGGGCGCGCCTGCGCCACGCCGCCGAGATCCTGCCGTTCCTGGAGCGCGCCGCCCGGCGGTTCGGGGCCGCCCCGGTGCTCGCCGGTGACCTCAACGAGCCGCCCGGCGCCCCCGTATGGCGCCTTCTCGGGAGCCGCTACGTGGACTGCTTCACCGCCGCGCCGCCGATCACGGCGGACGCGGACCGCGACCCTGCCGGCGCGACGTTCCCGGCCCGCGAGCCCCGCGTACGGATCGACGCGATCTTCGCCGGCCCCGGCCTGACCGTCGTATCGTGCGGCGGCGCGGACGTCCCGGCTGTGGACCTGGCCGCCGCGAGCGACCACCGGCCGGTCGTCGCCGAGATCGCCCCCGTGGCGCCCGCCCGGTCCTGAGCTTGCCGTACGGGCAGGTCACGCGGGGTCGCGGCCTCCCGGCTGGGGGCGGGGTGAGTGCTGGTTCGGGTGAGCGGATTCGCCACCTGTGTGACGGGGAGTGCCCGGTCCCCCGTACGATCGTTTCATGACCCGCCGCCTCATACGGCGTGCGGTGCCGTTGTGTGTGCTGTCCGCCGGCCTGCTGGCCGGACTCCTCCCGCGCGCCACATCGGTTGCGCACGCGCACGCAGGGATCATCGTCAGTGCCCGGGCGGAGTACGGCCCGTCGGGGGACGAGGTCGCCCAGGACGAGGGCACCGCCACGGGACGGCTCCGGCCCGACGGCTCCCTGTCCGACGTCGCCGGCCTGTCGGCCAAGGACATCTGGGCCGTGGGCCAGCAGAACGCCTGGGACTTCTGGCGCAACCAAGGCGTCATCACCCACTGGGACGGCTCCTCCTGGACCGAGGTGCCGATCCGGGGCGACGCCACCGGCGCCGGGCACCTGCGGTCGGTGGCCGCCCTCTCCTCCGGCGAGATCTGGGTGGTCGGCGACGGCCACGACGGCCTCCCGTACGTCGCGAAGGGCTCGCGCGACGGGTTCGACCGCGTCGGCGTGCCGCAGCTGCGCACGGGCGACTGGCTCGGCGGGGTGGCCGCCGGCTCCGGCCGGGTGGTCGCGGTCGGCAGCCGGGACGGCAAGGCGTTCCTGCTGAGCAGCGGCGGCGCCGCCCGGGGCACGACCTGGAAGACCGCGCAGGGCCCGGCGGGCGCGCTGTACGGCGTGACGCTCGCGGGCCGGTCGGACGGCTGGGCGGTGGGCGACACCGGCACCGGGCCCCTGGCCATGCGCCTGACCGGCAACGGGTGGAAGCAGGCCCCCCTGCCGGAGATCAAGAACGGCTTCCTCCGTGACGTGTACGCGGACGGCCGCAAGCGCGCGGTCGCGGTCGGCGGCGTCTACGAAAGCGACGGCGGCATTTCCCCGCTGATCCTGGAATGGGACGGCAGGCACTGGAAGCGGGTGACGCCGCCCGAGCGGCGCGCCGAGCTGTACGGCGTCACCGGCGACGGGGACGGCGTGTTCTGGATCTCCGGGTACGACCCGGGGCACGAGGCGGAGGGCTTGCTGCTCCGGTACGACGGGTCGCGCTGGACCACGCTGCGCGGCCGGGTGCCGGACGAGGACCGCACGGTGCGGTTCCAGGCGGTCGCGCACGTCGGCGACCTCACCATGGCGGTCGGTCATGCGCTGGACGACAAGGGCCGCTACACCGACCTCGTGGAGCGGTTCGGCCCGCCTCCCGCCGACGACGTCTCGGTGAAGGCGGCTCCCGCGACGGAGTGACGTGGGGGTGATCGCCGCCGGGTCCGGATGATCACCCTCCGTGTCCGGATGGACGCGCGCTCCCGGCCGGCATGGCGGTGGCCGCGCCGGCTCCCCGCGGCGGCGACGGCTCCCCTCGGCGGTTCCCGGCGTACGGCGTCGTGGCCGGCCGGCGTAGGACCGCGGCGGTCAGACGACCGCGCCGTCGTCCCAGCCGGAGTCGGCGGGCGGGCCGTCGCCCATCCGTACCACGAGAATCACGAATCCCGCGATGAACGCGGACACGGCGGCGAAGACGATCCACCCGTCCATGGGCCACCGCAGCAGAGCGGCCAGGAGCAGGTAGGCGGGGCCGCCGAACAGCGCCAGCCAGGAGATCCGGCTGAGGGCGTCCCCCTGCGGCAGCGGCGGAGGGGGCGGCGGGATGTAGTGGTCGTCGTCGGTCTGGGCGGAGGTCCGGTCATCGCCGGTCTCGTCGTCGTCCCGGACCCCGGCGGAGCCGGAACCGGGGGCGTCGTCGCCGGGATCCGTGTCGGGCTCCTCGGTGAGGTTCTCCCGGTCGGGCCATGGTTGTTCGGCCGAGGCGTCCTCGGCTGGTTCGTTGAACGAGGCGACGATCTGGCGCCAGACCTCGTCCTCGTCACTTTGCGGCGTCACGTCGATCCCGGGTCACAAGTCCTTCGTCAAGGGTATCGAGGCGTGGGAGCGGATGAACTCCAGGCTCCCTTCGAAGATCACAGGCGCGTCGTTGTCGAGGGTGGCGACGTGATAGCTGTCCGCCAGCTCTCTGACCTCCAGATTGTTTCCCATCCTCGCCTGCAGGAACGCGACGCTCCCCGGCTTTACCACGTGGTCGTCCCTGCTGCGGTACACCAGCACCGGCTGGGTCACCTTGGCGATGTCCGACTGGACGAGCTTCCACAGCCGGGGCAGCGTGGCGGCGGCCCGGACGGGTGTGCGCGGGTAGCCGAGCTCGCTCACGCCCTCCTTCTTGATGTCGCCCGCCACCCCCGGGATGGAGCGTATGACGTGCTTGAGCACCGGGGCCAGCCGCAGCAGCGGCACGTCGTTGACCACGGACGGGTTGACCACGACCACCCCCGTGACGGCGTCGCCGTGGACCTCGGCCAGGCGCAGCGCCAGGCAGCCGCCGAGGGACAGCCCCATCACGAACGCCTCCGCGCATCGGCCGCGCAGATCGGCGAAGGCCTTGTCCAGCTCGGCGTACCAGTCCTCCCAGCGGGTGCGGCTCATCTCCTGCCACGTCGTGCCGTGACCGGGCAGGCGCGGCAGGGACACCGTCAGGCCCGCCCCGGCCAGGTATTCGCCCCACGGCCGGAGGGACTGCGGCGAGCCGGTGAACCCGTGACAGAGCAGGACGCCGATCTCACCGCCCTCGTGGTGGTACGGTTCCGCACCGGGTAGCACTGGCATGGGTGACCTCCGTGAAAACGGCGGCGTGTTCCGCCCGATACTCGCACGTTGGTCAGCGTTAGTGCGAGAGGGCGGAGCGTGCGAAGATGACTGCACATTGAGCCGAGGGGGTGCCCGATTGTTTTACTGGGTGGTGAAGGCCATCCTCTGGCCGATCCTCCGCTTCGTGTTCCGCCCTTGGGCCGAGGGAGTGGAGAACGTTCCGAAGGAGGGACCGGTCATCCTGGCCGGCAACCACTTGTCGTTCGCCGACCACTTCTTCGGCGCCGGATTCCTGCCGCGCAAGGTGATCTCCCTTGGAAAGGCGGAGTATTTCACCGGCCGCGGGATCAAGGGGCTGGTGAGCCGCGCCTTCTTCTCCGGCGTCGGCACAGTGCCGATCGACCGCTCGGGCGGCAAGGCGAGTGAGGCGGCGCTCCGCACCGGCCTGCGCATCCTCAAGAACAACCAGGTGCTCGGCATCTACCCCGAAGGAACCCGCTCGCCCGACGGCCGCCTCTACAAGGGCAAGACCGGTGTGGCCCGGCTCGCACTGGAGTCCCGGGCACCGGTGATCCCGTGGGCCATGGTCAACACCTTCGAGATGATGCCCCCCGGCCGGCCCTTCCCCAAGTTCGGCATCCGGCCCGGGGTCCGGTACGGCAAGCCGCTCGACTTCTCCCGCTACTACGGCATGGAAAACGACCGCCTCGT
>JADGHC010000137.1 GCA_019689655.1 Microbispora sp. | reverse complement strand
GTGGTACAGGGCACGGTCTTACGCCGGCCTACGCACCCGCCCGCCCCCGGCGCTTTCCCACTGATCGGCGTGGCGGGACACTCCAGTTCGCTGTCCACAGGACTCACAAGACTTCAGTGGGGAGGCCCCATGCACTCCCCGGCCCCGAGTGCGGTATGGAGCTCGAACACCTCTGCCGTACCGAAGTCTTCCCCTCGACCAGGTCTTCCTCTTGATCAAGCGGAACCGCCGGTACCGCTAGGAGCGCGGAGCGGGGGCGGTGGAGGCGCGCACGACCAGCTCGGGTTCGAAAAGCAGCTCGTCACCCGGCACCACGGCCGCGTCGATCTGGGCCACCAGCAGGTCGACGGCCGCCCGGCCCATCGCGTCGATGGGCTGGCGGACCGTGGTCAGCGGCGGATCGACGCAGTTCATCAGCGCCGAGTCGTCGTATCCGATGACGGAGACGTCCTCCGGCACCGACAGTCCCGCCCGGCGGGCCGCCCTGATCGCGCCGAGGGCGAGGACGTCGCTGGCGCAGATGATGCCGGTCACGCCCCTGGCGAGCATGCGGGTGGCGGCGGCATGCCCGCCTTCCAGGGAGAACATCGTGTGCTCGACGTGATCGGGCCCGAGTTCCAGGCCGTTGTCGGCGGCGTACGCCCGGAACGCGGCGAGCTTGCGCTGGGACGGCACGTGGTCGGGCGGGCCGAGCAGCATCGCGACCCGGCTGTGCCCGAGGGCCATGAGATGGGCGAGCGCGATCTCGGCCGCGGCCACGTCGTCGCAGGAGACCTGGGGAAACCCGAGGTGCTCGACGGCCGCGTTGACGAGCACGGTCGGCAGCTTGCGTTCGCGGACCCTGCGGTAGTGACTGTGGGAGGCGTCCGCCTGCGCGTACTGGCCGCCGGCGAAGACCATGCCGGACACGTGCTGCTGCAGAAGCAGGTCCACGTAGTCGGACTCGGAGACGCCGCCGACGGTCCTGGTGCACAGCACGGACGTGAACCCCTGCTGGGCCAGCGCCCCGCCGACGACCTCGGCGAACGCCGGGAAGATCGGGTTCTGCAGCTCGGGCAGGACCAGCCCGACCAGCCGGGCGCGCTCGCCGCGCAACTGGGTGGGCCGTTCGTATCCCAGCACGTCGAGCGCGGTGAGCACCGCCTCCCTCGTGGCGTCGGAGACTCCCGGCTTGCCGTTGAGCACGCGACTCACCGTCGCCTCGCTCACACCCACCTTCTTGGCCACTTCCGCAAGCCGTCGTGTCATGAACGAAACTATACGACAGTCTGCGCAAATGCTTGCAGCGATTTGCGCATCCGCCCGACGGACCGCTGGTCACGCGCCCGCCACCGGTCCTTCCGGCGACGGATCCCCGGAGGCCGGAGCACGCGCCCGGCCGCACCATCCCCCGCTTCCCCCCGCACGGGAGGCGGCGCCGACGGGAGCGTTCCAGGAGGCGCATCCGGGACGTCGTAACACACATGTCATCTTGCGACTTCTCGTCGCAATATTGCAGAAGGTTGTTCGCCAACTTATCGTGTGGGCCACTCACCTTCTTCGGAGGTGTGGCGGTTCAGCGTCCACGCCGCATCTCCCGGGTCTCGCATGCAGAAAGGGTCCTCATGAGAAGATCCGGAGCCGCCGTCGTGGTGGCGGGGGCGCTGATCGCCCTGGGGAGCGTGGTGACCTTCCCCGTCACGTACGCATCGGCGGCGACGTCGCCCTCGCCCTTCTCCGTACCGGGGAGGGGCGCCACCGTACCGTTCACGGAGATCGAGGCCGAGGACGCCGTGACCAACGGCGAGCTGATCGGCCCCGACCGCGTCTACACCCATCTGCCCTCGGAGGCGTCGGGCCGCCGGGCCGTACGCCTCGACGCGCCGGGAGAGTACGTCGAGTTCACCCTGCCCAAGCCCGCCAACGCGATGACCGTACGCTACAGCGTGCCGGACAACGCGGCCGGAACGGGCATCACGGCACCGGTCGAGCTCCGGGTGAACGGCACCAAGCTCAAGGACGTGCAGTTCACCTCGCGGTACGGCTGGTTCTACGGCGGCTACCCGTTCGGCAACACGCCGGGCGACAAACCCCACCACTTCTACGACGAGACGCGGACGATGTTCGGGTCCACCCTGGCGGCCGGGACCAAGGTCAGGATCCAGGTGGCCTCCACCTCGATAGCGCCGTGGTTCGTCGTGGACCTCGCCGACTTCGAGCTCGTGCCGGACCCGATCCCCCAGCCCCCGGGGTCGCTGTCGGTCGACGACTTCGGGGCCGACCGCAACGGGACGAGCGACTCCACCGCCGCGTTCCAGGCCGCGGTCGACGCCGGCAAGGCCCAGGGCAAGGAGGGATGGACGGCCCGATGGACAACTTCACCATCAAAAACAGCCGGATCCTCGACCAGACGGCCGACGGCGTGAACTTCCACACCGGGGTCACCAACTCGACGGTGACCGACACCTTCGTCCGCAACACCGGTGACGGCGGCCTGGCGATGTGGCCCGGCCGGATGGCGAACGTGAACAACGCGTTCACCCATAACACCGTGGTCGCGCCGGTCCTGGCCAACAACATCGTGACGTACGGCGGCCGGGACATAAAGATCACCGACAATGTGGTCAGCGACACGGTCACCAACGGCGGCGGCATCCACGTCGCCAACCGCTACCCCGGCGTGAACTCCGGTCAGGGCACGGCCGTCGCCGGCACGATCACCGTCGCCCGCAACACCCTGATCCGGGCCGGCAACAGCGACTACAACTGGAACTTCGGCGTCGGCGCCATCTGGTTCGACGGGCTCAACGAGCCGATCAACGCCTCGATCAAGGTGACCGACACCGACATCATCGACAGTTCCTACGAGGCCATCCAGTTCATCGAGGGCAGCACCCAGACCGTCGGCTTCTCGAACGTGAACGTGGACGGCACCGGGACGTACATGATCCAGGCGCAGGCGGCGGCGAAGGCGACCTTCACCGACGTCAGGGCGGCCCACATCGGCGCGGGCGTCGCGATCCACAACTGCGTCGGGCCCGCCGGCGCCCGTCGTTACCTGCGGCTGAACGTCACGGGCAACACCGGCTGGCCGGCCACGCAGATCTCCGAGTTCGAGGCGTACGCCTCGTAACCCGGAACGGGACGCCCGGAGGAGGAGTGGACGCCTCCTCCTCCGGGCTCCCTCACAAGCATGACCCCGGCCGTCAGTCGGCGGGGGCGCCGACGCGACCCGTGGAGGAGCGGACGACCAGCTCCGGCTCGAACAACAGCTCACCCGTCGCGACGGCGGTGCCCTCGATCTGGTTGACCAGCAGCTCCACCGCGGCCCGGCCCATCGCCTCGATCGGCTGGCGCACCGTCGTCAGCGGCGGGTCCACGCAGGTCATGAGCGCGGAGTCGTCGTACCCGACGACGGACACGTCCTGGGGCACCCGCTTGCCCGTCCGCCGCGCCGCGCGTATGGCCCCGAGCGCCAGCGGGTCGCTGCCGCAGATGATCCCGGTGACGCCCTGCCGCAGGAGCTTCAGCGCCGCCGCGTGGCCGCCCTCCAGCGAGTGCATCGTGTGCTCGACCAGCTCGCCGCCCGCGGCCCGGAACGCCTCCAGTTTGCGTACGGATGGCATGTGATCGGCGGGGCCGACGACGAGGCCGATCTGCTGGTGGCCGAGCGCGCGGAGATGACCGAGCGCCTGTTCCACGGCGATCGTGTCGTCGCAGGAGACGCGGGGGAAGTCCCAGTGGTCCGCCGCGGCGTTGACCAGCACGGTGGGCAGCCGCCGCTCGACCAGTCGCAGGTAGTGATTGTGGACGACACCGGCCTGCGTGTAGAGCCCTCCGGCGAACACCACGCCGGACACCTGCTGCTGCAACAGCAAGTCCACATAGTCGGCCTCGGAGATCCCGCCGACCGTACGCGTGCACAGCACGGGCGTGAACCCCTGCTGGGCCAGCGCCCCGCCGACGACCTCGGCGAACGCCGGGAAGATGGGGTTTTGCAGCTCGGGCAGGACCAGCCCGACCAGCCGGGCGCGCTCGCCGCGCAGTTGCGTGGGCCGCTCGTACCCGAGCACGTCGAGGGCCGTCAGCACGGCCTCGCGGGTGGCCTCGGAGACCCCCGCCTTGCCGTTGAGGACGCGACTCACCGTGGCCTCGCTGACCCCGACCTTCTTCGCAACCTCCGCAAGCCGTCGCGTCATGGCGGCAAGCATACGACGCGGAGCCGCCGGGCCAAGGATCTTCTGCGTCGCGATTGCAAGCGGGCTGAAAGCGGTGTGAAAGGTGCGATTCCTAGTGTCTGCCGCGTTGTAGATCACCAGGAAGGAATCATGAGCATCCTCAGGAACAGCCTCGCCGTTGTCGCGGTGTCCGCCCTTCTCGGTATGACCGCCGCTTGCAGTGGGAGCAAGACGGCCGTCTGCAAGGAAGCGGCCAAGGCGTTCACCGACTACAGCACGAAGAGTGCCGGCGCTGTCGGCGACATCAAGAGCCTCAACGCCGCGACCAGCGACCTGGCCGCGCGGCTCACGGAGCTGTCGGGCCAAGCCGAAGGCGACCTGAAGGTGACGCTCACCAGCCTGGCCGACTCGTGGAAGTCCCTCCGCGTCGATCCGAAGGACCCGGACGCCGCGTCCAAGATCGCCGAGAACGGCAAGAAGGCGCTCGACGCGGCCCAGCAGCTCGCCGACGCCTGCTCATAAGAAAGCGTGGCGGAGGGGCGGTGTGGCGCACCACCGCCCCTCCGCCGCCCACTTTCCCGGCAGGTGCACCGGCTATTGGGAGCCCGGTGCCGTGGTGTGCCGGTTTCCCCCCGCCCTCGGCTTGCGCGAGCCGGGGGCGGGCGGGTGCGTAGGCCGGCGTAAGACCGTGCCCTGTACCACCGCGCCCGCGATGGCCGCTCCGCGGCTCACCAGGCCGCAACTATCACGGCCGGCCGGAGCACCCGCCCGCCCATGAGCGCGTCCGAATGACGAAGGCCCCTGTGGACAAGCGGCATGTCATGGGCGTCGCATGCGCCCGGCCGAGGTGCCGCTCGGGGGCCGTATCCTGCGCTTCCGGACCGTCGTGCCTGCCCCGCGCGTATGGCATGCCAGTCACAGACTGATCACTGTCACTTTTTTGCACAGTTAATGCCGAACTATTGCTCAATCCTGCATGCCTCTGTATGTTTCTCGCAACCGAGCGGATCGGGGCGCTCCAGTCGGCCCCGAGCCGTGTGCCTCGACGGGTCGTGGTGCGCGGTTCCAGAAGGGAACGAGGATGAAATCCCACAAGCTCTCGATACTGCTGGTCTCGGGACTTGCCATTGCAGCGGCCGCGGCGTGCGGCACCGACGACAGCGGTAACGGCGGAGACAAGGCCAGTGCCGGGTCCGGCAGCGGCGGGCCGGTGTCGATCTCGATCAACTGCGAGCCGCCGAAGACGAACAAGGCGCAGCGGGCGACCTTCGAGGAAGACCTGGCGGCCTTCCAGAAGCTCAACCCGGACATCAAGATCACGAAGGTCACCGACGCCTTCCCGTGCTACGACCCGCGCACCTTCGAGCCCAAGCTGGCCAGCGGCGACCTGGAGACGGTCTTCTACGTCAACTTTCCCAACGTCGGCCGCCTGATCGAGAGCGGCCAGGCCGCCGACATCTCGCCGTACGTCAACGAGATCAAGACGTTCCCCGACTACAACAGCTCCATCGACCTGTTCAAGAAGGACGGCAAGATCTACGGCCTGCCGACCGACGGCTACGGCATGGGTCTCGTCTACAACAGGGCGCTGTTCACCAAGGCCGGCCTCGACCCGAACGACCCGCCCAAGACGTGGGACGAGGTGCGGGCCGCCGCGAAGAAGATCGCCGCGCTGGGCCCCGGTTACGTCGGGTACGGCGAGTACAGCGGCAACAACGTGGGCGGCTGGCACTTCACCGCCTCCATTTACGGCCGTGGCGGATCGGTCATCACCGACGACGGCAAGAAGGCCGCCTTCAACACCCCCGAGGGCAAGGCCGTGCTGGAGAACCTCCACCAGATGCGGTGGGTCGACAACAGCATGGGCTCCCAGCTCTACATCGACTGGCCGTCCCTGATGAAGGCCATGGCCGGCGGCAAGATGGGCATGATGCTGGGCGCGCCCGACGTGCTCATCTCGCTGCGCAACGACTTCGGCGGCAAGTTCGAGGACTACGCCATCACCGCCCAGCCCGAGGCCAAGGCCCTGCTCAACGGCGGCGCCGGCTACATGATCAACCCGAAGGCCACGCCGGAGCAGATCAGGGCCGGCATCAAGTGGATCGAGTACGAGTTCCTCACGCCGGGCAAGGGCCAGCTCGACTACGTGCGGGCCAAGAACGCGAACCTGACCGTCGGCCAGCCGTACCCGGACCTGTACCGCCCGGACACGCCGTCCGGCCAGGCCGTGAACGAGCTGCGCAAGGCGAACGCGAACATCGACTCCTCGCAGTTCGCCGGATGGGTGGAGGGCTCCAAGGGCATCCCGCCCAAGGCCGAGCCCGGGCCGTACGCCCAGGAGATCTACAAGATCCTGGACACCCCGATGTCGGCGGTGCTGACCCGCAAGGACGCGAACATCGACCAGCTCCTCGCCGACGCCGAGGCGAAGGTCAACTCCCTGCTGGCTTCGAAGGGCTGACGGCCCGGATAATCCGGGCCTGATCCGGGGCGCCGTCCGCGGCCGACGTCGCGCGCGGCCGGCGCCCCCGAGTCGCGTCCAGGGCGGATCGCATCCGGGTGGATCGCGTTCCGGGTGGATCGCGTTCCGGGCAATCACGTCGAGATCGGATTTCACCACGATGACCACAGCGAGCATCCCGGCGACGGGCGGCAGGCGGCGGCAGCCGACGAAACTGCGGCGCGCCGTGCGACGCAACATCACCGCCTACGGCTTCCTGTGCGGCGCTCTGATATGTTTCGCGTTCTTCTCCTGGTATCCGATGGTCCGGGAGATCATCCTCAGCTTCCAGAAGACCAACTTCGTGGACCCGCCCAAGTGGGTGGGGCTGGAGAACTTCCGCACCGTCATCAACGACCCGGCGTTCGGGCCGGCGTGGGTCAACACCGCGCTGTTCACCCTGCTCGCCCTGCTGTGCGGTTACGGGATCCCCTTCGTCACCGCGATCGTGCTGAACGAGCTGCGGCACGCCCGCGCGTACCTGCGCTTCGTGGTCTACCTGCCGGTGATGCTGCCGCCCGCGGTGAGCGTGCTGCTGTTCCAGTGGTTCTACAACCCCGACTACGGGCTGTTCAACGAGATCCTGAGCCTGTTCCACCTGCCCGGCCTGCAGTGGCTCAACTCGACGAGCACCGCGCTGATCTCGCTGGTCATCGTGTCCACCTGGATGAACATGGGCAGCGGCACGCTGATCTATCTGGCCGCCTTGCAGACCATCCCGAGCGAGCTGTACGAGGCCGCCGAGCTCGACGGCGCCGGCCTGTTCAAGCGGATCTGGCACGTCACGATCCCGCAGACCAAGCTGATCTTGCTGGTGATGCTGCTGCTGCAGATCGTGGCGACGATGCAGGTGTTCATCGAGCCCTACCTGCTCACCGGCGGCGGTCCGGAGAACGCCACGGTCAGCGTCGTCTACCTCATGTATCAGTACGCCTTCAACTTCGGCAATCTCAACGCGGGCAACGCTCTCGGCCTGATGCTCATGATCGTGCTCATGGTGTTCTCCGCGATCTACCTGCGCGTCTCGCGCGACAACACGGTGTGAGGGGGAGCCGACCATGTCTGACATCACCGTCATACCCGGCCGCTCGGCCGGGACGCCGGCCGCCGCCGACCGGCGGGAGCGCCGGGGGCGGCGGCCCCGCAAGGCGTTCGACACGCAGTTCCGCACCGCGGTCTCGCCGCACCAGCTCAACACGACGCGCGGACGGATCATCTACTGGATCGTGCTGGTGATCGTGGTGGTGAGCTTCACCGCCGCGTTCGTCTTCCCGCTCTACTGGATGGTCACCGGTGCGATGAAGTCCACCGAGGAGCTCAACTCGATCCCGCCGACCTTCCTGCCGTCCCACTTCTCGCTGGACGGCTACCTGCAGGCGTGGGATCTGCTGGGCCTGGGCACCCTGCTCGGCAACACGGCGCTCTACGCCGGCGGCGCCTGGCTGCTAACGCTCGCGGTGGACGTCTCGGCGGCCTACGCCCTGTCCAAGCTCCGCCCGGTGCTGGGCAAGGTCGTGCTGGGCCTGATGCTGTCGACGCTGATGATCCCGCCCATGGTCATCATGCTCCCGGCGTACCTGACGGTGAAGGACGTGCCGTTCTTTCACTGGAACCTGCTGAACACGCCGTGGGCGATCTGGCTGCCGGCCGCGGCCAACGGGTTCAACGTCTTCCTGCTCAAGCGCTTCTTCGACTCGATCCCGAGGGAGCTGCTCGAAGCGGCCGAGATCGACGGCGCGTCGCCGGGCCGCATCCTGTGGTCGGTGGTGATCCCGATCTCCCGGCCCATCCTCGGTGTGGTCTCCATCCTCACCGTCGTCAACGTCTGGCGTGACTTCGTCTGGCCCCTCCTGGTCCTGCCGGACAGCGACAAGATGTCGGTGAGCATCGGCATCGCCTCGCTCTCCTCGCAGATGCCGCAGAACGTGCTGGTCGCCTCCCTGGTGATCGCGAGCCTTCCCACCATCATCGTCTTCTTCCTGTTCCAGCGGCACATCATGGCCGGTCTCACCGCCGGCAGCCTCAAGGGCTGAACGACCCCCGCCGCTATCACCCCGTAAGGAGTTGTATTCAGCATGCCCGGGAACACCTCGACCCCCGAGTGGTGGCGCGGGGCCGCGATCTACCAGGTCTACCTGCGCAGCTTCGCCGACGGGAACGGCGACGGGACGGGCGACCTGGCGGGGCTGCGGGCACGCCTGCCGTACCTGGCGGATCTCGGCGTTGACGCCATCTGGCTGAACCCGTGGTATCCCTCGCCCATGGCCGACGGCGGCTACGACGTCGCCGACTACCGCGACATCGAACCGGTCTTCGGCACGTTGGCCGAGGCGGAGAAGCTGATCGAGGAAGCCCACGACCTGGGCATCCGTACGATCATCGACGTCGTCCCCAACCACGCGTCCGATCAGCACGCCTGGTTCCGGGAGGCGCTGGCGGCCGGTCCCGGTTCGGAGGCACGGGAGCGGTTCTGGTTCCGCCCGGGCGTCGGCGACGGGCCGCCCAACGGCTGGCAGTCGATTTTCGGCGGCTCGGCGTGGACGCAGGTGCCCGACGGCGAGTGGTACTTGCACCTGTTCGCCCCCGAGCAGCCCGACTTCAACTGGAACAATCCCGCCGTACGCCAGGAGTTCCTCGACGTGCTGCGGTTCTGGTTCGACCGGGGCGTGGACGGCGTACGCATCGACTCGGCGGCCGTGCTGGTCAAGGACCTCGACAGCGTGGAGGAGTCGTACACCGACCACGACGGCGTCCACGACATCTACCGCGAGTGGCGACGGGTGTCGGACTCCTACGGCGGGCGGGTCCTCATCGGCGAGGTGTGGCTGCCCGACCAGGAGCGGTTCGCGAAGTATCTGCGCCCCGACGAGCTTCACACCGCGTTCAACTTCGACTTCCTGTCGTGCGCGTGGGACCCGCGCGACCTGCGCCGCAGCATCGACATGACGCTCGCCACGCACGTGCCGATCGGCGCGCCCGCGACCTGGGTGCTGTCGAACCACGACGTCGCGCGTCCGGTCACCCGGTACGGCCGGGCCGTCACCTCCTGGGACAACGCCGATCGCCGGGACGGCATGCCGTCCGACCTGGAGCTGGGCCGCCGCCGGGCGAGGGCGGCGGCGCTGCTGACGATGGCCCTGCCGGGCAGCGTGTACGTCTACCAGGGGGAGGAGCTCGGCCTGTGGGAGGTCGAGGACATCCCCGAGGAGCTCATCGACGACCCGATGTGGGAGCGTTCCGGGCACACCGTCCGCGGCCGCGACGGGTGCCGGGTGCCGCTGCCGTGGTCGGGCACCGAGCCGCCGTTCGGATACAGCACCGGCGAGCCCTGGCTGCCCCAGCCCGCCGCGTGGCGCGATCTCACGGTGGAGGCGCAGCAGGCCGACCCCGGCTCGATGCTGAACCTGTACCGCTCCGCTCTCCACCTGCGGCGCGAGCTGCTCGGCGACGGCACGCTGACCTGGCTGCCCACCGGCGACGAAGTGATCGCGTTCCGGCGCGACTCGGGTCTGGTGTGCGTGGTGAACTTCGGCGCGCGGCCCGTGCCGCTCCCGGTCCCCGGCTCGGTGGTGCTGGCCAGCGGCCCCCTCGACGGCGATCTGCTGCCGGCGGACACCGCCGTCTGGATCATGGAGGAGGCCCGATGAGAATCCTGCTGGTGGCGGCCCTGGCCGCCACCGGGCTCGCGGTGTCACCGGCGCCCGCGTCCGCCGCGGCCAAGCCCCCGGTGGTGACGCGGGCCGCCCTCGACCCCGCGCTCGTGGCCGGCCGTGGTGCCCGGGTCGACTTCGCCGAGCAGGAGGCGGAGAACGCGACGACGAACGGCACGGTCATCGGCCCCGACCGCACCGCGTACACGCTGCCCGCGGAGGCGTCCGGCCGCATGGCGGTCAAGCTGACGCCGGGACAGTACGTCGAGTTCACCCTGCCCGAGGCGGCCAACGCGATCACCGTGCGGTACAGCATTCCGGACGCGCCCGGCGGCGGAGGCATCACCGCGCCGCTCGACGTCGCGGTGAACGGTCATAAGCGGGCCACGATGACCCTCACCTCGCAGTACGCGTGGCTTTACAACCAATATCCGTTCTCCAACGACCCGAACGCCGATTTGCTGCACCCCGACTGGTGGATCACCGAGTGCTCGTGCGTGCCCGCCGCCACCACCCCGGCCCCGGAGATCACCAAGCCGTTCCGCCCGAACCACTTCTACGACGAGCAGCGCCTGCTGCTCGGCCGTACGTACCGGGCGGGCGACCGGGTGCGGCTGACGGTCCCGGCCGGGAGCGGCGCGGCGTGGACGGTCGTCGACCTGCTCGACTCGCACCTCGTCGCCCCGCCGCACGTGGAGGTCCTCGCGGCGAACGTGCTGGCCTTCGGCGCCGACCCCACCGGCAGGCGCGACTCGGCCGGGGCGATCGACAAGGCGATCGCCTTCGCGAAGCGTACGCACCTGAAGGTCTACATTCCGCCGGGCACCTACCAGGTGAACCGTCACATCGTCGTGGACGACGTGACGATCACGGGGGCGGGAAGCTGGTACACGATCATCAAGGGCCGCCAGGTCGATCTGGACACCCCGGCTCCCGACGGCTCGGTGCACACCGGTGTCGGGTTCTACGGCAAGGACGCCGCGGCCGGCGGCAGCCGCAACGTGCACCTGTCCGGCTTCGCCATCGAGGGCGACGTACGGGAACGCGTCGACACCGACCAGGTCAACGGCGTCGGCGGCGCGATGAGCGACTCGACCATCGACGGGCTCTACATCCACCACACGAAGGTCGGCATGTGGTTCGACGGCCCGATGCGCAACGTCAAGATCACCAACAATGTGATCGCCGACCAGATCGCGGACGGGCTCAACTTCCACACCGGCGTGACGGACTCCATCGTGTCGGACAACTTCGTCCGCAACACCGGTGACGACGCCCTCGCCATGTGGTCGGAGAAGACCGCCGACGCGCGCAACACGTTCGACCACAACACCGTGCAGACGCCCGTGCTGGCCAACGGCATCGCGATCTACGGCGGTACGGACAACACGGTCTCGAACAACCTGATCGCCGATCCGATCAGGGAGGGCAGCGCCATCCAGGTCGGCTCCCGGTTCGGCGCCGAGCCGTTCGCCGGCAAGCTCCGCATCACCGGCAACACCACGGCACGCGCCGGCACGTACGAGCTGAACTGGAACATCGGCCTGGGGGCCATCTGGTTCTACGCGCTGGAGAAGGACATCGACGCCGACATCGAGGTCAGCGGCGACCACTACCTGGACAACACCTACAACGCGATCATGCTGGTCAGCGAGTGGTCGGTGAAGGACCTGTACGCGATCCCGAAGGTCCGCTTCAAGGACATCCGGGTCGACGGCACGGGCACCTCCGTGGTCAGCGCCAGAGTGAAGGGCTCGGCGTCCTTCCAGAACGTGGACGCCCGCAACGTCGGCGCGGTCGGCGTCAACAACTGCGGGTCATTTAACTTCCCGCCCACCGGGTCGGAGTTCTCCCTGACCGACCTCGGCGGCAACGACGGCGGCTGGCTCGCCCCCTGGATGCTGCCGAACACCATCACCTGCGACGACCGCCCTCCGGTCGTCCCCCCGCCCGCCCCGTCGCCCTGGGT
>JADGHC010000136.1 GCA_019689655.1 Microbispora sp. | reverse complement strand
ATGCTCGCCCCCGCGACGCGCTGACGGAAGGGCGGGGCGGGATCAGGCGGGGGCGGACCGGCGGGCGGCCGACGCGAGCCCGGGCGGCGCCGTGGCCAGGGCCTTGTGGATCGCGTCGACCAGAGCGAGCGCGGCCTCCTCGGTGAGCTCGATCGCGACCCGGGCGGACGGGCCCTCGGCCGGGTTGGTGAGGTCGATGTTCACCGTGTGTTCCTGGCAGGCGTGGTAGGGATGGTCGATGTAGACCATGCCGTCGGTGACCGTGAACCAGCCCGACGCCCCCTTGGCGGCGCCGTCGACCCGGATCTTCTCGGTGAGATAGGTGCACATGCGGGTCCTCCTCAGGAGGCCAGGTGGCGGCCGAAGAAGGCGAAGACCTTCTTCCACCCCTCCACGGCGGCGGCGGGACGGTACGAGGACCGGTCGGTGGCGAAGAACGCGTGGCCGGCGTCGGGAAAGATGTGGAACTCGTGTTCCTTGCCCAGCTTGTCCAGCTCGGCGGAGAGCACTCCCACCTCCTCCGGCGAGGGGTACCGGTCGTCCGCGCCGAAGAGCCCGAGCAGCGGGCAGGACAGGTTGCCGGCCAGGGAGATCAGCGGCCTGACCCGGAGCGGGGACTCCGCGGGCGGCTCGCCGACGACGAAGGCCCCGTAGCAGTCGACGGCCGCGTCGATCTGCAGCGAGCAGGCGGCCAGGAACGCCTGCCGCCCGCCGGAGCAGTACCCGATGACGCCGATCTTGCCGTTGGCGTGCTCCAGGCTCTTGAGGTAGTCGGCGGCGCCGGCGACGTCGCCGACGAGCTGCTCGTCCGGGACGCCCCCCTTGGCCCGCGCGGCGGCGGCCTGGTCGTCCGGGCTGACGCCGGCGCCCTCCCGCGAGTACAGGTTGGGGCAGACGGCGGCGTAGCCGTGCGCCGCGAACTTGCGGACGATCTCCTTGGTGGCCTCGTCGTATCCCGGCATGTGATGAATCACCACGACCCCGCCGTGGGGGCCGGAGTCGAGCGGCCTGGCCGCGTACGCTTCGAGCTCGGCGCCTTCGTGCCCGGTGACGGTGACCGTACCGGCCCACATCGCGTCGGTCATGTTTGTCCTCCCACCTATGAATCGGTGTCCTGCCGGGCGGTTCGCACCCGGCATGGCCCGGGAGAGCAACGATAATACTTGCTTCGGCTAACTAATTAATCGGGCGTCTCCGCTGATACCGGGCCCGCTTACAGCGCCTGCTCCGCCCGGAACACGCGCCGCACGCCCGCCGCCACCCAGATGGTGGCCAGCCCGGCGTACGTGGTGAGCAGCGCGACGGCCGTCCACGACGCGATCGCCGAGACGACGGCGGCCAGCCCCAGGAGGCCGGCCCAGCCGTACAGCAACACCCGGCCGGGCCGCGCGGTCGTGTGCGCGGCCTCCTGCACGGCGGTGACCAGGGCCATGACGGCCGCGCCCGCCGTGCCCAGCGCCTCCCGTCCGGTCGCCACGCCCGTCACGAGCAGCGCCGCCCCGGCGACCGGCAGGCAGCAGGACACCACCGCCACCCGCGCCTGCGCCTCCTCGAAGAGCAGCCTCGTGGCCTTGCCCCGGGCCAGGCGCAGGGTGGTGACCGCCTCGGCGATCCAGGCCGCCCAGTGCAGCAGCGCGATGAGGGCGAAGACGGCGATGATCGGCGGCATGACCACCAGCAGGAACAGCATCCGCCACCCGCCGAAGAAGCTGCCGCGCAGCCGCGCCAGCACGCGGTAGACGGGGTTGCGCAGCTTCAGCGCCGCCACCAGCAGGTCCCTGGCCTGGTCGAACCCCGGGGCCAGACGCAGCACCTCGCGGAACGCGCGGGCCGCCTCGGCGGGCGCACCGAAGACGAGCTCCGCCCGTCCGTGCGCCAGGTGGGCCAAGGCGTTCTCGGGGTCCAGCATGAGGGCGCGCGCGGCGGCCTGCCTGGCGCCGTACGCGTCGCCGAGCATGGTGAGGGGCAGCGAGAGCAGGGCGGCGAGGTCGGCGTCCTCCGGATCGGCGGCGAGCCCGCGCCGGGCCGCGTCGGCCGCCTGCGGCCACTGCTCGATGTAGATGTACACCCGGGCGAGCAGCTCCCAGGCTGGCGCGTGCTCCGGGGACAGCGCCAGGCACGCCTGCGCGGCGGCGGCGGCCTCGTGCGGCCGCCCCGCCCGGTAGTACGCCTGCCCGGCGACGTAGTGGGGGAACCACTGGTCCGGCGCGAGCCGTACGGCCTCGGCCGCCTCGTCGATCGCCTCGGGCCCCCTGCGCTGCTGCGTCAGCGCCACGGAGAGGTAAGCGTGCCCGTCGGCGTTCTCCGGCTCCTGCGCGAGCAGGCCGCGCAGTTCCCGTTCGGCCTCGGCGGGGCGGTTCAGCGTGAGCAGCGTCCGCGCCCGCTCGAGCGGCTCGGCGGCCGTCACCACTTGCCCTTGCCGCCCCTCTTGCCGCCGATCCACGGCATCAGCTCGTCCCAGGCGCCGGAGTCGTTGGAATGCAGGACGTAGTTGCGCGCGGTGGCCAGCCACTCCCGTACGGCGGTGGGCCGCACCCCCTGGGCCACGGCCAGCAGATCGTGCGTGGACAGGGGGATGGGACGGCCCGCACCGATCGACTCGTGCAGCTTGATCTCCACCGCGCGGTCGACCACGCCCTTGAGGTCCGCGCCCACGAACCCTTCGGTGGCCCGGGCCACCGCGTCGAAGTCCATCTCGGCCAGCGGCTTGTCGCGGCAGAGGATCCGCAAGATGGCGGCGCGGGCCGCGGCGTCGGGCGGCGGCACGAACACGAGCTGGTCGAACCGGCCGGGCCGCCGGAACGCCACGTCGATGTACCAGGGCGCGTTGGTGGCGGCCAGCACCAGGACGCCTTCGTTGGCATGCTCGTCGACGCCGTCGAGCTCGGCGAGGAACTGGTTGACGAGCTGACGGAGGTGCGCCTGCCGCATGTCGGAGCGGCGCGCCGCCAGCGCGTCGACCTCGTCGAAGAAGAGCACGCACGGCCGGTTGCGCCGGGCCATCTCGAACATGGCCCGCAGGTTGCGCTCGCTGGAGCCGATGTACATGTCCAGGATGTCGGCCAGGCCGACGTTGATGAACGACGCGCCCAGCTCTCCCGCCGCCGCCCTGGCCAGGTGGGTCTTGCCCGCGCCCGGAGGGCCGTACAGCAGCACGCCGCCGCCCGCGCGCTTGCCGTACGCGGCGAACAGCTCGGGCTGCTGCACCGGAAGCAGGAGCTTCATCCGCAGCGCCTCCTTCACCGCGTCCATCCCCGCGACGTCGGCGAAGGTGACGCGGGAGCGCTCGACCTCCACGACGTCGTCCTCGGTCACGTCCGCGCCGTGTCCCCACGGGTACGCCGGGGTCGTGGGCTGCGGCTGCGCGGGCTGCGGCTGCGCGGGCTGCGGGCCGGCCGGCTGCGGCGGCGGTGCGGCGGTCTGCTGCGGCGCTGCGGTCTGCTGCGGCGCGGTGGTCTGCTTCGGCGCTGCGGGTTGCGACTGCGCGGGCTGGGGCGCGAGCCGGGCGGCCAGATCGGGGTCGGCCAGCGAGGGGTCGCGGGAGACCGCGTCCTGGTACCGCTGCGCCGCGCCCGCCACGTCGCCCTCGCCCAGCAGCGCCTTGGCGGCGAGCAGCCCGGCCCTCGGCGGGTAGTCCGGAACGGCCAGAAGCGGTTCGAGGACCGACAGCGCGGGGCCGTAAGCGCTCTGCCGTACGAAGGCCTCCGCCAGACCGGCGATGACGTCGGGGTCCTTGGGCGCCAGCAGGAGGGCGGCCCGATACTCGGACTCGGCCTCGGCGAGGTACCCCTTGGACAGGAGCTGATCGGCGAGGTGCCGCCGCAGGGGGAGGTTGTCCGGAGACAGCCGAGCCGCCTCGCGGAGAGCCTGAAGTCCGGCGTCGTCGACCACTGCCCGGCTCCCTTCCATCGGTCGATCCGAAATGACCGTAAGGTTACCGACTCGGTCAGACAGAAGTGATCCCAGCCGGTTCGCCCGGCGGATCCCCGTCGTACGCCTACCCCAGGATGCGCTTCATCTCCGCGATCTCGGCCGACTGACTGGAGATGATGGACTCCGCCAGCCGCCGGGCCGGCCCGTAGACCCCCGAGCGCAGCTCGTCGCGCGCCATCGTCACCGCGCCCTCGTGGTGCCGGATCATCATCGTGAGGAAGGCCCGGTCGAAGGCGCGGCCGGACAGCCCGGCGAGCCGCTTCATCTCCTCGGGGGACATCATGCCGGGCATGGCGTGCCGGTGGGCCGGGGCCGGGCTCGCTTCGGGCACCCGTTCGCCCCAGGCCCCGAGCCAGTCGCTCATCGTCCGGATCTCGGGTGCCTGCGCGGCCTCGATCCGCCGGGCGAGCGACATGACCCGGGCATCCGAGGCGCGGTCCTCGGCGAGCTTCGACATCTCCACCGCCTGACGATGATGGGGGATCATCATCCGCGCGAACATCACGTCCTGCTCGTTGTGGCCGGCGGCCGGAGTCGTGGCGGCGGGAGACGCCGGGGCCGGAGTCGAAGGTGCCGGAGCCGAGGGCACCGGAGCCGGGGCGGCGAGGGCGGCGGAGCCGTACCCGCCGCCCGCGCCGCTCAGCAGGCCGGCCGCCAGCAGGGCCGGGGGCAGGACGCGTACCCTCATCGCAGCTACCTCCGTGCTCGTCCGGGCAGGTGTGCCAGCAAACCTTCCCGGCCGGGACGCCGATCACTCTCCGGTGCCGAAGCCGGCGACCGCGTACGCCACCATGGCGCGGATGGACGCCGCCTCGCCCTGCCCTCTGGTGGTGTCACCGGGCTGGAACCAGTTGAAGCAGCTCGACGCGTTGTCGGCGGTGGGGGTCTGCGGCAGCACCGGGGCGAAGCCCCACTGGTCGGCGTAACTCGTCGCCGGTGCGAGGGGCCGGACAGAAGTCCGCTTGGCGGTCATGTCGGCGGGGTTTCCTCGCGGCCACCGAGTTACGGCACCGTGACGCTGGGCATCCCGGACGACGTCGGCAACCGGCAGGCGGACAGCGGGCCGGAGTCAGGGTCTAAAGTTGACTCGGCGAGTCCGACGGGAGAGGACGTTCATGGCACGAGGCGAGACCGGACCCGACTTCATCGAGGCGCTGGCGCGCGGTCTCGACGTCATCAGGGCGTTCCGGCCGGGACGCCCGGTGATGTCCCTGACCGAGGTGGCGGCGGCGACCGGCCTGGCCCGGCCCACCGCACGGCGCATCCTGCTCACGCTGCAGGAGCTGGGATACGCCCGCTCGTGTCAGGGCGGCTTCGCCCTCACCCCGCGGGTCCTCGATCTGGGTGTGTCCTACGTCCGCTCGATGGGACTGTGGGAGGTCGCCCGGCCGCATCTGGAAGCGCTGGTCGCCCAGACGCACGAGTCGTCGTCGATCGCCCAGCTCGACGGGTCCGACATCGTGTACGTCGCCCGGGTCGCCGTGCCGAAGATCGTCGCCTTGTCGGTGCAGATCGGCACGCGGTTCCCGGCGCTGCAGACGTCCCTGGGCAAGGTGCTGCTGGCCGCGCTGCCGCCCGACGAGCTGGAGCGGGCGCTGGCCGAGCCGAGCCGGTCGGGCATCGAGCCGCGGTGGCGGCCCGGTGTGCAGGAGCGCGACGCCATGCTGCGCGAGGTGCGGGCGAGGGGCTGGGCGCTGACCGACGAGCAGCTCGCCCTCGGGATCAGGTCGGTGGCGGCGCCGCTGCGTGACGGCTCCGGCAGGGTCATCGCGGCCGTGAACGTCAACTGCCACGCCGCCGAGACCTCGCTGGAGAAGCTGATTGAGGAGTATCTGCCCCTGCTGCTGAAGACCGCCGGGGCGATCAGCGCCGACTGGGCGCGTTACGAGTCGGTCCCGCAGGTCACGGCATCCTGACCGGCACCGGCGCGCACGCGGCTCAGGCGCGTCCCGGGATGAGGACGATCCTGCCCGCCACGGCGCCGGCGGCCTGGCGCCGCCAGGCGGCCCCGGCGTCCTCCAGCGGCGCGGTTTCGCGGGCGACGGACAGCCGGCCCGCCGCGGACAGCTCGGCGACGTGGACGATCGCGGCGGCCCGCTGCCCGGGGGTCAGCTCGTTGTTGGTGTATCCGAGCAGCCGCAACGATTTGCCGCGCAGGGTGGACGAATCGATCGGGCAGGTCTCCTCCGCGGAGGAGCCGAGGTTGACCAGCCGTCCCCCCGGCCGCAGCGCGCGGGCGGCGGCAGCGGCGGGCGGGCCGAACAGCGGATCGAGCACCAGGTCGGCGGGGCCGTCGCAGGCCTCGGCGAAGCGGGCCGCCAAGGTGGCGACGTCGCCGGTGTCGAGCGCGACCACGGCGTCCGCGCCCGCCTTGCGGGCGCGTTCCCGCCCGGCGGGGGAGCGGGCGCCCGCGACGACCCTGCGGGCCCCGGCGATGCGCGCGAGCTGTACGGCGGCCTGCCCGACGACGCCGCCCGCACCGAGCACCACCACCTGCTCGCCGGGGGCGAGCTCACCCCGCCAGGTCAGCGCCATGTGCGCGGCGACGGCGGACAGCCCGAGCGCGGCGACCGCCACCGGGTCGGCCCCGGCGGGCAGCTCGACGAGGTCGCGCGCGGGCACCGCCGCCACCTGCGCCATGCTGCCGTCGCCGGGGGCCATCCCGGCCGAGGTCGCGAACCACACCGGCCGCCCGTCCGCCAGGCCGGTTCCCTGCACTCCCGGCACGTACGGCGTGCGCGGCCTGCCGAAGTAGGACGTGCCGCTCGCGCAGAGCAGGTCGAGCGGCGTGATGGGCGCGGCGCCGACCTCGACCAGCGTCTCGCCGGGCCCGGCGACGGGCACGGGCAGGTCGGCCACCAGCGGCGGCCTGCCGGGTTCCACGATCTGTGCTGCACGCATCTCTATCAGGTCGTGATGTCGGGGTACGGCAGGCTCACGTGGGCCAGCCGCCTGGCGTACTCGGTCTGGAACCCCAGCGGCTCGTAGTCCCGCTCGAACATCCCGATGAACAGCGTGAGCGTGAGGAACGGGTGCGCGCCCAGCTCGAACAGCTTCGGGTAGTCGTGCGCGGCCAGAGCCTCGCGTTCGACGTCCTCGAACCGCAGCCAGGTGGACGCCTCGCCGCCGTGGCAGCTCAGCAGCTTGTTGGCGTACTCGGCCTCCCACCACTCCACCGTGCCGCGGGGGTCCTCGCGGTAGCGCTCGACCAGCTCCGGATCGCGGTCGACGGTGAACAGGAACTTGTTCATCAGGTACTTGCTCACGCCACGCCTCCGTTGGGGTACCAGGTGAAGTAGGCCTCCATCGTGTGGAACAGGTCGTAGGTGTCGACGTAGTCGGCCTTGGCCCCCTCGCCGGCGACGCCCATCATCAGCATGAAGTCCATGAAGCCGTGGGTGGCGTTGCCGGGCAGGTGGAGGCTCTCCAGGGTCACCTCCGCCAGGCAGCCCTCGATGTCGCCGGTGGAGATCCACTCGACGGCCTTGCGGTCGAACTCGGGGTCGGGACCGTGCGGGCCGAACTGCCGCGGCCCGCCGAGCTCCAGCGACAGGTGCCCGGTGCCGATCACCGCCACCCGTTTGTCGGACGGCCACGCCTCCACCAGCTCGCGGATCGTACGGCCGAGCTGCACGAACCGCTTCGGCTGCGGCAGCGGCGGGGCGAAGATGTTGGTGTAGATCGGCACGATCGGCAGGTCGTTCTGCGGCCGGAGCGTGATGATCGGGCAGGTGATCGAGTGGTCGATCCGCAGCTCGTTGGAGAAGGCCAGGTCGAAGCCCGCGTCCAGGCCCTCCCGCAGGATGTACGCCGACAGGTCCTCCTGGCCGGTGAAGAACATCCGGGGCAGGCCGAACTCGCGTTCCTCGTTGTACCAGTTCGCGTCGTAGAACGGCGCCTTGCCGACGAGGAACTGCGGCATGTTGTCGAGCCAGAGCTGGTGGAAGTGGTCGGAGCCGACCATCACCAGCACGTCGGGCCGCGCCTTGGTCAGCGTCTCCCGGAACGCCTCGACCTTGCGCACCCACTCGTCGGCGAACGGCGGCCGGTCCTCGCCGGTCGCCGTGCTGGCACGGTAGTAGAACGGATGGTGGGTGGACGCGATCACGGCGACCAGTTCAGCCATGCGAACCTCCAGTGGCGTCAGGGGGTGTAGGGCTCGGGTTCGACGGACCTGTTGTTGAGGTCGACCGACAGGAAGATCTCGTTCGCCACCGGGTGGCGCAGTTCCTCGGCGAGCTGCCCGATCAGGCCGGCCGTACGGGCGAGCAGGGCGAAGCCGCGCAGCAGTTCGAGCGGCAGGCCGAGGTCGGCCAGGGCCGCGCCGCACACGCCCGCGCCGTTGAGCGGCAGCGTCTTGCCCAGCACCTGCGGATGCACCCGGCCGATCGCGGCGAACAGCGACAGGTGCGGCCCGAACAGGTTCTCCTCGGCGGCGATCTCCATCAGCCGCGGGGTGCGGGGGTCGCCCTCCTTGTGCACGTGGTGGCCGAGGCCGGGGATGAACCGCCCCTCCCGCCGCCGGGTCCGTACGGTCTCCAGGGCCAGGGCGTCCCAGCCGGCGTCGTCGGACGGCGGCGGGCCGTCGTGCGCCGCCAGCACCTCGTGCAGGAACCGGCCGCAGTCCTCGGTCACGCCGAGGAAGCGCGATCCGCCGCCGAGCAGCCCGGCCGCGAGCGCGCCCTGGATCGAGTCGGGCGCGGACAGGTACGTCAGGCGGGTCACGATCGCCGTCGGGGTGAAGCCGTGATCGGCCAGCGCGGCGAGCACCGCCTCGAACACCCGGGTCTCGCCGGGCGTGGGCCGCCGCTGGGTGGCCAGCCAGAAGGCCAGCTCACCGAAGCCGACCTTCCCCATCACGTCCTCGGCGAGGTCGCAGCCGAGCAGGGTGATCGACTTCAGCGAGGACGCCCCCAGCGCGGTCGGGTACGACGGCCGCTCGATCATCTCCGGCCGGTCAGACATCGTCGTCCTCCTCCCGGGTCAGCCACTTGCGCAGCTCGTCCCCGTGCTCGTCCAGCTCCGGCGGCGGCAGGCGGTAGGTCGCGGGGGTCGCGGAGAACCGGATCGGATGGCGGGTCGTCGGGACCGCGCGGTCGCCCTCGCCTACCACCACGACGGGGTCGAGACCGAATCGCTCGGCCATCGCGAAGCCCCCGTCGATGGTGTTGATCGGCCCGCACGGCACGCCCGCCGCGACCAGCAGGTCGAACCATTCCAGCGCGCCGCGGGTGGCGAGCCTTTCGACCAGGATGGGCCGCAGCTCCTCGCGGTGCGCGGTCCGGCCGGCGTTGCGCGCGAAGCGCGGGTCGTCGGCGATCTCCGGGATGCCGAGCACCTCGCACAGCCTGCGGAACTGGCCGTCGTTGCCGGCCGCGACGATCAGGTCGTTGTCGGCGGTGGGCAGCGGTTCGTACGGGAACACGCTCGGGTGGGCGTTGCCCATGCGGTAGGGGACCACGCCTCCGGCGACGTACGCGGAGCTGTGGTTGACCAGGCCGGTCAGCGCCGAGGACAGCAGGTTCACCTCGACGTGCTGGCCCTGCCCCGTCTTGTCGCGGTGACGCAGGGCGGCGAGGATGCCGATGACGGCGTGGTTGCCCGCCATGACGTCGAAGACCGAGATCCCGGCGCGGTACGGCGGCCCGTCCGGGTCGCCGGTGAGGCTCATCAGCCCCGACATGGCCTGCACCATCAGGTCGTAGCCGGGCACGTCGCGGCCCGCGCCGGAGCCGAACCCGCTGATCGAGGCGTACACCACGCCGGGGTTGGCCGCGCTCACCGTGGCGTAGTCGAGCCCGAACTTGGCCAGCCCGCCCGGCTTGAAGTTCTCCACCAGCACGTCGGCGCGGCGGGCCAGCTCCCGGGCCACCCGGGCGTCCTCGGGATCTCGCAGGTCGAGCGCGATCGACCGTTTGCCCCGGTTGACCCCCAGGTAGTAGGTCGACACGTCGCCGCGTACCGGCGGCATCCAGGCGCGGGTGTCGTCTCCCTCCGGCCCTTCGACCTTGACGACCTCGGCGCCCATGTCGGCCAGCAGCATCGTGGCGTACGGCCCGGCCAGGACCCGGGAGAAGTCGGCCACCAGTACGCCGGACAGCGGACCGCCTCCCCCTCCGGGCGCGGTGTCGTCTGTCATCCGGCTCCCCCTCCTCATTGTCAACGGCAGTGTCCGCTGAACGGACATCGGTCCGTACGCCGATTCTGGCACAGGCGGCCCCCGTGTTAAAGGCATGACCGGCGACGTGCGTAATGGCCGGGCGGCGAATCCACCGTTGACAGTGGGGACGGCGCTCGCGAAAGTAGCAGCAGAAGCAGCGCTGACCGTATGACGGACAAGTGTTCGTAGGACGGGCCGCCGGGATGCGGGGCCGGGCGGACCCGGCCGGGAGAAGGTGAGGAGTTCGACGATGAACGAGCCGACCGATTTCGCTCCGGGCCGGCCCGTGCTGCTGCGCGGCGGCCTGGTCCTGCCGATGGACGACGGGCACGGCGTGCTGCCCCGCACCGACGTCCTCGTCGTCGGCGACACGATCGCGGAGGTGGGGCCGGACCTGCCCGCGCCGGACGGCGCCGTCGTGGTCGACGCCGCCGACGGCATCGTCATGCCCGGCATGATCGACACGCACCGGCACATGTGGCAGACGGTGATGCGCGGCTACGGCGCCGACTGGACGCTGACGCAGTACTTCGTCTGGTACTACCTGGAGTACGGCAAGCTGTTCCGGCCCGAGGACGTGCACGCCGGCAACCTGCTGGCCGCGATCGAGGCGATCGACGCCGGCGTCACCACGGTCGTGGACTGGTCGCACGGGCTGCGGACGGTCGACCACGCCGACGCGGCCGTGGACGCGCTGCAGGCGGTGCCCGGCCGGTTCGTGCTGGCCTACGGCAACATCCAGGCGCCGCCCGCCGAGTGGACCGCGGCGCCGGAGTTCCGCGACTTCATCCGGCGCCGCATCACCGGCGACGACATGCTGGGCTTCCAGATCGCCTTCGACGTCACCGGCGACCCGGCCTTTCCCGAGAAGCCGGCCTTCGAGGTGGCCCGCGACCTCGGCGTACCCGTCACGACCCATGCGGGCGTGTGGGGCGCGACCAGCGACGACGGCATCCGGCTGATGTACGAGCACGGCTTCATGACTCCGGAGACGGTCTACGTCCACGCGGCGTCGCTGTCGGCGGACTCCTACCACCGGATCGCCGCCACCGGCGGTTCGATCTCGGTCTCCACCGAGAGCGAGCAGAGCGCGGGCCAGGGCTACCCGCCCACCTGGGCCATCCGCGCGCACGGCATCCCGGTCTCGCTGTCGATGGACACCAGCGTCTGGTGGAGCGGCGACCTGTTCTCGGCGATGCGCGCCACGCTCGGCGCCGACCGCGCGCGAGAGCACATGGAGGCGCATGTCAAGGGGGAGACGGTCACCCACTGCGGCCTGCGCGCCGACCAGGTGGTGGACTGGGCGACACGCGGCGGTGCCCGCGCCATCGGCCGCGACGACCTCGGCTGCATCGCACCGGGCAAGAAGGCCGACATCGTGCTCATCAAGAACGACCGCTCGCCCGTGTCGTTCCCGCTGCTCAACCCGTACGGGCACGTGGTGTTCCAGGCCCAGCGCGGCGACGTGCACACGGTCCTCGTGAACGGCCGCGTGGTGAAACACGAGCACCGCCTGATCGGCGTGGATCTCGCCGCGGCCCGCCGCGAGGTGGAGCGGACCGTCGAGTACCTCCGCTCGGCCCTGGGCGAGGAGGAATGGCAGAAGGGGATGAACCCCGACATCCCGGAGACGAAGATCCTCGACAACCCCTACACGTACACCGACTACCGCAGCGCCGCGACGCACAGCCGCTGAGCTGATACGCAGCGTGATCACTTCGATGGAAAACCCTGGGAGATTCATGATTGTTTAGGGTTTAATGTGAGATTTCATCACCGGTGGGGTTAATGTGGGCAGCTACCCGCGGAAGCCGTGGAGCTTTCCCCCGTAACGACCGCTGGGAGTTGTCTCACATGCAAGGGCACGTCCCGTCACAGACGAGCCAGGATGATCGGTTCCGCCAGGAAGTGCTCTCCAACCGGCAGGAGCCGCCCACCGCGTCCAAGAACAGGAAGCCCGTAGTCATCGCCGCCGTGGCCCTGGTGGCCGTACTGGCCGCCGGGGGAGCGGGCTTCGCGCTGCGTGGCGGCCTGGGGTCCGCGGACTCACCCGCCGCGAACGGCGTGCGGCAGTCGGCGGCACCCGCGCAGGACGGCGCCTCCGCCGGAGACACCGGAGACGACACCTCCGCCGGTGACGGCACCGGCGGCGCGGACGACGCGCAAGACCCACAGGACCAGGCGGGCGGGGGCGGGTCC
>JADGHC010000135.1 GCA_019689655.1 Microbispora sp. | reverse complement strand
CTGAAGGGCTGATTGACCCCGGAAAACCGCGCGTCCCGCCGCGGGACACGGCGGGACGGCGCGGAAGGTCCGGAGCGCCCCGGACGGGGCACGGCCGGATCAGACGTTGAAGCCCAGCATCCTGAGCTGGTCGCGGCCCTCGTCAGTGATCTTGTCCGGGCCCCACGGCGGCAGCCAGACCCAATTGATCACCACGTTGGAGACCAGGTCGGCCAGCGCCGAGCTGGCCTGGTCCTCGATGACGTCGGTCAGCGGGCAGGCCGCGCTGGTCAGCGTCATGTCGATGGTGACGGCCGGACGCTCGCCCTCGCCGGCCGGGTCCAGCTTGACGCCGTACACGAGGCCGAGGTCCACCACGTTGATCCCGAGTTCGGGGTCCACGACGTCTTTCAGCGCCTCCATCACGTCGTCGATGGAGGTCTCCCCGTCGTACGTGCCGGGGGCGCCGGCGGCCGTGTCGGCGGCCGGTCCCGTGGGGGTCTCGGTCGGCTTGCTCACGTCGTCTCCTCACCTCGCGGCGCCCGCGGCGCGGCGCCGTCGTCACCAACGCGCCGGAGGCCGCCGGTCATCCCTGGCTCCTCATCAGCGCGTCCTTGTAGGCCATCCAGGCCAGCAGCGCGCACTTGACGCGGGCGGGGAACTTCGCCACCCCGGCGAAGGCCACCGCGTCGCCGAGCACCTCCTCGTCGGGCTCGACCTGGCCCCTGCCCTGCATCAGCCGGGTGAACTCCTCCACCACCGACAGCGACTCCTCCACCGTGGAGCCGGTGGCGAGCTCGTGCAGCACCGAGGCGGCGGCCTGGCTGATGGAGCAGCCCTGGCCGTCGTACGACACGTCGAGCACCTTGCCGCCGTCGTCCACCTTCACCCGCAGCGTCACCTCGTCGCCGCAGGTCGGGTTGACGTGATGCACCTCGGCGTCGTACGGCTCACGCAGGCCCCGCCCCTGGGGGTGCTTGTAGTGCTCCAGGATCAGCTCCTGGTACATGGATTCACCGATCATGGCTCAGCCGAACACCTTCTGCACGTGGTGGAGGCCGCGGACCAGCGCGTCGATCTCGGCCGTCGTGTTGTACAGGTAGAAAGACGCCCGCGTGGTCGCCGGAATTCCGAACCTGAGATGGAGCGGCCGGGCGCAGTGGTGGCCTACCCGCACCGCGATCCCGTACACGTCGTCGAGGATCTGCCCCACGTCGTGCGGGTGGATGCCCTCCAGCGTGAACGAGATCGTGCCGCCGCGGGCGATGGGGGTGCGCGGGCCGATGATCCTCAGCCCGGGCACCTCCGGCAGCGCCTCCAGCGCGTACGCGACCAGCTCCTTCTCGTGCGCCTTGATCTGGTCCATGCCGACGGCGGTCAGATAGTCGACCGCCGCGCCGAGACCGATCGCCTCCACGATGGGCGGCGTCCCCGCCTCGAACTTGTGCGGCACCGGCGCGTACGTCGAGTGGTCCATCCAGACCGCCTCGATCATCTCGCCGCCGCCGAGGAACGGCGGCATGGCGTCGAGCAGCTCGCGGCGGCCCCACAGCACCCCGATGCCGGACGGGCCGACCATCTTGTGCCCGGTGAAGGCGACGAAGTCGACGCCCAGCTCGGTCACGTCGACCGGCTGGTGGGGCACCGACTGCGACGCGTCGAGCATCATCAGCGCGCCGACCTCGCGCGCGCGGGCCAGGATCGGCGAGACCGAGTTGACCGTGCCGAGCACGTTCGACTGGTGCACGATCGAGACGATCTTGGTGCGCTCGTTGACCAGCTCGTCCAGGCGCGAGATGTCGAGCCGGCCCTCGTCGGTCACCGGGAACCAGCGCAGCGTGGCGCCGGTCCGCTGCGCGAGCAGCTGCCAGGGCACGATGTTGGAGTGGTGCTCCATCTCCGAGATGACAATCTCGTCACCGGGGCCCATCCGGAACCGCTCGTCCTCGCCGGCGGGGTTGCCGAAGGCGTACGCCACGAGGTTGAGGGCCTCGGAGGCGTTCTTGGTGAAGACGATCTCGTCGCGGGACGGGGCCTTGACGAACGCGGCGATCTTGTCGCGGGCCGCCTCGTACGCCTCGGTCGACTCGCTGCCCAGCACGTGCAGCGCCCGGCCGACGTTTCCGTAGTGCCACGTCAGGTGATCGCGCATGGTCTCGATCACCTGGGTCGGCTTCTGAGAGGAGTTGCCGGAGTCCAGGTAGACCAGCGACCTGCCTCCGGGGAGTTCGCGGGCGAGGACCGGGAAGTCCTTCCTGATCCTCTCCACGTCGAAGCCGGGCGCACTCATCAGGCGGACGCCGCCTTCGCGGTGTAGGCCTCGTAGCCCTCGTTCTCCAGCTTCTCGGCGAGCTCGGGGCCGCCCTCCTCCACCACGCGCCCTCCGGCGAAGACGTGGACGAAGTCCGGCTTCACGTAGCGCAGGATGCGGGTGTAGTGGGTGATCAGCAGCACGC
Organism: Microbispora sp.; assembly: GCA_019689655.1. Classification (GTDB taxonomy): domain Bacteria; phylum Actinomycetota; class Actinomycetes; order Streptosporangiales; family Streptosporangiaceae; genus Microbispora. The sequence goes on along the minus strand of JADGHC010000135.1, from coordinate 9,870 downwards.
CGGTGTCGCCGGAGGCGCGGCTGTGCTCCCCTGGGGACGACCCCAGACCCCGGAAACGGTTGATGCCCTCGGAGACCACGCGCAGGGCGTCGACGTCGAGACCGGAGTCGGTCTCGTCCAGCACCGCGATCTTGGGCTTGAGCAGTTCGAGCTGGAGGATCTCGTGGCGCTTCTTCTCGCCGCCGGAGAAGCCCTCGTTGGTGTTGCGCTGGGCGAAGGACGGGTCGATGGACAGCGCCTCCATGCCCGCCTTCAGCTCCTTGGCGAAGTCGCGCAGCTTGGGCGCCTCGCCGCGGATCGCGGTGATCGCCGAGCGGAGGAAGTTCGACACGGTGACGCCGGGGACCTCGACCGGGTACTGCATGGCGAGGAACAGGCCGGCGCGGGCGCGCTCGTCCACCGACATCTCCAGCAGGTTCTCGCCGTCGAGCAGCACGGTGCCGGAGGTGACGGTGTACTTGGGGTGTCCCGCCACGGCGTACGCCAGCGTGGACTTGCCCGAGCCGTTCGGGCCCATGATGGCGTGCGTCTCGCCGCTGCGGACCGTCAGGTTGACGCCGCGCAGGATCTCCTTGTCGCCCACGGCGACGTGCAGGTCACGAATCTCAAGGGTGGACACTGATATTTACTCCTTCGAGAGCGAGACGTACACGTCGTCGCCTTCGATCTTGACTCGGTAGACGTTGACGGGCCTGGTCGCCGGCGGCCCGGTGGGCTTGCCGGTGCGCAGGTCGAAGCAGGAGCCGTGCAGCCAGCACTCCAGCGTGTGGTCGTACACCTCGCCCTCGCTGAGGCGCACCTCGGCGTGCGAGCACACATCGTGCAGGGCGAAGACCTCGCCGCCGGTCCGCACCAGCGCGACCGGCGTCTCCCCGACCTCCAGGCCGAGGACGCCGCCCTCGGGGATGTCGCCGACCTGGCAGACCTTCTCCCAGTCGGTGGTCTCGGCGCTCATCGGGCCAGCTCCGCCTCGACCGCGGACAGCACGCGCTCGCGGAGCTCCGGCACCTCGATCCGCTCGATGAGCTGGGCGAAGAACCCGTGGATGACCAGGCGGCGGGCCTCGTCGAACGGGATGCCGCGGGCCTGCAGGTAGAAGATGTGCTCGTCGTCGAGGCGGCCGGAGGCGGACGCGTGGCCCGCTCCCGCCACCTCGCCGGTGAGGATCTCCAGGTTCGGCACCGAGTCGGCGCGGGCGCCGTCGGTGAGGATGAGGTTGCGGTTCAGCTCGTAGGTGTCGGTGCCCTCGGCCTCGGCCCGGATGATCACGTCGCCGATCCAGACCGCGTGGGCGCCGTCGCCCTGCAGCGCGCCCTTGTAGGTCACGTTGCTGCGGCAGTTCGGCACGCTGTGGTCCACCAGCAGGCGGTGCTCCAGGTGCTGGCCCTCGTCCACGAAGTACAGCCCGGTCAGGTCGGCGTCGCCGCCCGGGGCGGTGTACGACACCGAGGGCGACAGCCGTACCAGGTCGCCGCCGAGGGTCACCACGAACGAGCGGAACGTCGCGTCCTTGCCGAGCCTGGCGTGGTGGTGGGAGACGTGCACGGCGTCGTCGTCCCAGTCCTGCAGGCTGACGACCTTGAGCGTCGCGCCCTCGGCCACGTCGAACTCGACGTTGTCGGCGTAGACGGCGCTGCCGCGGTGGTCGAGCACCAGCACGGCCTCGGCCATCGGCTCCACCGACACCAGGAGGTGCCCGTAGGCCGCGGCACCCGCGCCCGACCCCCGCAGGGTGATCACGGTGGGCCGGGAGGCGGCGGTCATCTTCGGCACCGTGACGACGGTGGCCTTCTCGAACGACGAGTACGCCTGCGCGCTGACCCGGTCGGACGGGGTGTACGCCTTGCCGAGCCGGGCGTCGTCGCGGCCGACGGTCTCCACCCGCACCTCGGGCGCGGCCTCGACGTCCACCACGACGCCGCCGGTCACCGCGAGGCTGCCGTCGTGCAGCCCCTTCAGCCGCGACAGCGGCGTGAAGCGCCACTCCTCCTCGCGGCCCGTCGGCACCGGGAAGTCGGCCACGTCGTACGACGACTTTTCGTGCAGCGTCGACAGCGGCTTGGTCTCCAGGCCCATCAGCCGACCGCTCCTTCCATCTGCAGCTCGATCAGGCGGTTGAGCTCCAGGGCGTACTCCATGGGCAGCTCGCGGGCGATCGGCTCGACGAAGCCGCGCACGATCATCGCCATCGCCTCGTCCTCGCCGAGGCCCCGGCTCATCAGGTAGAAGAGCTGGTCCTCCGAGACCTTGGAGACCGTCGCCTCGTGGCCCATCGACACGTCGTCCTCGCGGACGTCCACGTACGGGTAGGTGTCGGACCGGCTGATCTGGTCGACCAGGAGCGCGTCGCACTTCACCGTGGAGGCCGAGCCGGCCGCGCCCTCCTCGATCTGCACCAGGCCGCGGTAGGACGTGCGGCCGCCGCCGCGCGCCACCGACTTGGAGACGATCGTCGAGGAAGTGTTGGGCGCGAGGTGCACCATCTTGGCGCCCGCGTCCTGGTGCTGGCCCTCGCCGGCGAAGGCGATCGACAGGGTCTCGCCCTTGGCGTGCTCGCCCATGAGGTAGACGGCCGGGTACTTCATCGTGACCTTGGAGCCGATGTTGCCGTCGATCCACTCCATGGTCGCGCCCTCGTACGCCACCGCGCGCTTGGTGACCAGGTTGTAGACGTTGTTCGACCAGTTCTGGATCGTCGTGTAGCGGCAGCGGGCGCCCTTCTTCACGATGATCTCGACGACCGCCGAGTGCAGCGAGTCGGACGAGTAGATCGGCGCGGTGCAGCCCTCGACGTAGTGGACGTAGGAGTTCTCGTCCACAATGATCAGCGTCCGCTCGAACTGGCCCATGTTCTCGGTGTTGATCCGGAAGTAGGCCTGCAGCGGGATCTCGACGTGCACGTTCGGCGGCACGTAGATGAACGAGCCGCCCGACCACACGGCGGTGTTGAGCGCGGCGAACTTGTTGTCGCCGACCGGGATCACCGTGCCGAAGTACTCCTTGAAGAGCTCCTCGTGCTCGCGCAGGCCGGTGTCGGTGTCGACGAAGATGACGCCCTTCTGCTCGAGGTCCTCCCGGATCTTGTGGTAGACGACCTCGGACTCGTACTGGGCGGCCACGCCGGCGATCAGGCGCTGCTTCTCCGCCTCCGGGATGCCGAGCTTGTCATAGGTGTTCTTGATGTCCGGGGGCAGCTCGTCCCAGGACGTGGCCGGCTTCTCCGTGGAGCGGACGAAGTATTTGATGTTGTCGAAGTCGATGCCCGAGAGGTCGGAGCCCCAGGTCGGCAGCGGCTTCTTCTCGAACAGCCGAAGGCCCTTGAGGCGCAGGTCGAGCATCCACTCCGGCTCGTTCTTGAGCGCGGAGATATTGCGGACGACCTCTTCGGACAGCCCACGCCGGGCCGTGGCCCCAGCCACATCCGTGTCGGCCCAGCCGAACTTGTATTTCCCGAGGCCTTCCAGCTCCGGGCGGTCGGTGACAGTCACCTTCCGGACTCCTTGCTCGTCGATGTGCTCGATAGATGTGCGGTCGATAGATGTGCGGTCGATAGATGTGCGGTCGATAGACCGGCGGTCGATGAATCGGGACGCGCGTGCCGCGCGGCCAGCGCGTGTGAACTCACGTGGGTGGTGCAGACCCCGTCGCCGTTGGCGATCGTGGCCAGCCGCTGCACCGGCGTGCCCAGCAGCCTGCCGAACGCCTCGGTCTCCGCCTCGCACAGCTGCGGGAACTGCGCGGCGACGTGCGCGACCGGGCAGTGGTGCTGGCACAACTGCTCGCCGCCCTTGCCCGTCGCCGAGGCCGACGCCGCGTAGCCCTCCGCGGACAGCGCCTCGGCCAGCACGCGGACCCGCTGCTCGGCCGGGACCTCCCGCATCAGCGACTCGAGCCGGCTGACCAGCCCGGACACCTGCGCCCGCGCGAACTCCGACACCGCCTCGCCCCCCAGCCGCTCGGCCAGGAAGCGCAGCGCGCTGCCGGCGAGGTCGTCGTAGGCGTGGACGAAGGCGCTGCGGCCGGCATCGGTGATGGCGAACATCTTCGCCGGCCTGCCGCGCCCCCGCTGGCCGCGCGGGCGGGCCGTACGGGGCTCTATCATGCCGTCGGCCAGCAGCGCGTCCAGATGGCGGCGCACCGCGGCCGGCGTCAGCCCCAGCCGCTCGCCGAGCGCCCCGGCGGTCACCGGGCCGTGCTCGAGGATCAGCCGCGCCACCCTGGCCCGGGTGCCGCGCTCGGCGCTGATGTCCATGTGCACGGGAGACGTCGCGACGCGCCGCGTCACGGCCGCCTTCTCGGCGTTCTGCTTCCCCTGCACGTATTTCACAACATCAGTGTGCCGTAATTCCTTCCCCGGCGACAAACCCAAGGCCAGGTCGGCGAGGATGCAATTTCTCACGCAGGCAAGCCTTACCTAACCTGCTGCGACGCGACTTTTCCCAACCTTTGCCTCCGGGGGCTGGAACGGGCGGCACTGCCGACCGGACCGCCTGCCCCGGTCCCTAGACTCGATGCCGTCGACGACTGACCAGGCCGCCCCGATCCGGCCGGCTCTGGCGGTCGATCCTTGAGGGGAGGCCGTGGGAGTGCCGGGGGTTGACAGCACGTTCGAGAGCGCGTCCGGCGGCGCGGGCGACGGCGTTGCGGCGGTCGAGATCGACGGGCTGGTCAAGCGCTACGGGAGCACCACGGCCGTCGACGGGCTGACCCTCACCTGCGCCCGCGGGGCCGTCACGGCGATCCTCGGGCCGAACGGCGCGGGCAAGACCTCCACGATCGAGATCTGCGAGGGCTTCCGCAGGCCGGACGGCGGCACCGTCCGCGTGCTCGGCCTGGACCCCGCCGATCCCGCGCTCCGGCCGCGCCTGGGGATCATGCCGCAGACCGGAGGGGTGCCCCCCGCCGCCCGCGCGGGCGAGTGGCTGCGGGTGGTCTCCCGGTTCTACGCCCACCCGCTCGACCCGGACGCCCTGCTCACCCTGCTCGGCCTGGCCGACCACAAGCGCACGCCGTACCGGCGGCTGTCGGGCGGCCAGCAGCAGCGCCTGTCGCTCGCGGCGGCGGTGATCGGGCGGCCGGAACTGGTCTTCCTGGACGAGCCGACCGCCGGTCTCGACCCGCAGGCGCGGCACGCCTGCTGGGAGCTGATCGCCGCGCTGCGCGCCGCCGGGGTGGCGGTGGTGCTGACCACCCACCAGATGGACGAGGCGGAGAAGCTCTCCGACCACGTGGTGGTCATCGACCACGGCCGGGTGGTGGCCGAGGGCACCCCCGAGTCGCTGACCGGCGCCGAGCGCCAGCTCAGGTTCCGCGCCCGCCCGGGGCTGAACCTGGAGGAGCTGCTGGCCGCACTGCCGCCCGGGAGCGCCGCCAAGGAGTCGCCCGCCGGGCACTACATCATCGAGGGGCAGGTCGGCCCGCAGCTGCTCGCGACGGTCACCGCATGGTGCGCCGGCGAGGGCGTCACCACCGAGGACCTGCGCATCGAGCGGCGCACGCTGGAGGACGTCTTCCTCGAACTGACCGGCAGGGAGCTGCGGTGAGCACGATCGCCACGCTGGACCTCACGCCGCGGCCGGGGGCCGCGCCACTGCACCGGATGGTCCTCGCCCAGGCGGGGGCGGAGATCCGGGCCACGCTGCGCAACGGCGAGCAGCTCCTGCTCACGATGATCATCCCGATCCTGCTGCTCGTCGGTTTCTCCGCGGCCCCGCTGGTGGACGTCGGCGGCGGCCCGCGCGTCGACTTCATCGCCCCCGGCGTCCTCGCGCTCGCGGTCATGTCGACCGCGTTCACCGGGCAGGCGATCGCCACCGGCTTCGAGCGCAGGTACGGCGTGCTCAAGCGCCTGGGCGCGACCCCGCTGTCGCGGGCCGGGCTGCTGCTGGCCAAGACCGTCGCGGTCGTCGCCGTGGAAGCGCTGCAGGTCGCGGTGATCGTCGCGGTGGCGCTGGCGCTGGGCTGGTCGCCGCACGGCGGCCCGCTGTGGGCCGTGCCGCTGCTCCTGCTGGGCACCGCGGCCTTCAGCGGCCTCGGCCTGCTCATGGCCGGCACGCTGCGGGCCGAGGCGACGCTGGCCGGGGCCAACCTCGTCTACCTGGTGCTGCTCGGGCTCGGCGGCGTGCTGTTCCCGCTGGACAAGTTCCCCGCCGGGGTGCAGCACGTGCTCGGGCTGCTGCCGATCAGCGCGCTCACCTCCGGCCTGCGAAGCGTGCTGAGCGACGGCGGCGGCTTCCCCGGCGGCGCGCTGCTCGTGCTGCTGTGCTGGACGGCGGCCGCGCTCGCCCTGGCGGCCCGCACGTTCCGCTGGGAATAGCCGCGACGGGTCCGGCCCCCGCTCGCCGGGACGGCGGACCGTACGGACGGCCGGTTTAATCCGCTGCACGCCGGGTCGCCGATCCCATAGGGTCACACCCGGCGGTCACCGCTGTACGGCGACATCGCCTTGGTCCCGCCATGTCGGTTTCGCGACCCGACGATCCTTTTCCGCACCGTATGATTGCGGGCGTTTGTCCGTGATTGATCCCATTTGTGGGGGCGCCGGCATGACCGCTGAATCCCTTCCGGGGGCCGAGCCGTACCGCAGCAGGCCGACGCCGGGCGGGGCGCTGCGGGCCGCGTCGAACGCGATACCCCCGTCCGGGCTGGTGCTGCTGGGCATCCTGTCGGTCCAGGTGGGCGCCGGGCTGGCCAAGAACCTATTCGCCCAGCTCCCCCCGTCGGCCGTGGTCTTCCTGCGCATCGCCACCGGCGCCCTCATGCTGCTGGCCGTCGCCCGGCCGCGGGTGCGCGGGCTGTCGCGGCGCGACCTGGCCGTCGGTGTCGCATTCGGGCTCAGCCTCGGTCTGATGAACCTGTCGTTCTACGAGGCGCTCGCCCGGCTGCCGATCGGGATCGCGGTGGCCATCGAATTCATCGGGCCGCTCACCCTGGCCGTGGTGTCCTCCCGCCGCCGGCTCGACCTGCTGTGGGTGGCGCTGGCCGCCGCGGGCGTGGTCCTGCTCGCCCCCTGGAACGAGGCGGGCACCGTGAGCTGGGCGGGCATCGGCTTCGCGGCGCTGGCGGGAACGTTCTGGGCCGGCTACATCGTGTTCTCCCAGGCCACCGGCGCCCGCTTCCCCGGCGCGAGCGGGCTGTCGTTCGCCATGATCGTGTCCACGATCGTCATCGCGCCCATCGGCGTGATCTCGGGCGGGAGCGGCCTGCTCCGGCCGGAGGTCCTGCTGATCGGCGCCGGCGTCGGCCTGCTCTCCTCGGTCATCCCGTACTCGCTGGAACTGGAGGCCCTGCGCCGGATGCCCAAGCGGGTCTTCGGGATCCTGATGAGCCTGGAGCCCGCCGCCGCCGCGCTCGTCGGCCTGTTCGTCCTGCACGAGGTGCTCCAGGTCCGCGAGTGGGCGGCGATCGGCTGCGTGGTCGTCGCCTCCATCGGCGCCACCCGGGCCGACGGCGGCTGACCGGCTCCGGCCGGGCCCTCGGTCCCGTACGGCCGGCCCGCACTCTGCCGGGGACAGACCGGCACGGACCCGGCCGGACGGGCCCGCGGGCCGGAGAAGGGACCACCCGGGGGGCCGCCTACGATGAATGCCGTGAAGCCCACGACTGACCGGATCCGCGGCACGCTGCTCGCCTTCTACCGCTCGTTCATGTTCCCGACGAGCGGGTCGATGCGGCGGTGGGCGCTGACGGCGATCGTTGTCAACGTCGGCATCACCGTCACCGGCGCCGCCGTCCGCGTCACCGGCTCCGGCCTCGGCTGCCCCACCTGGCCGCGGTGCACGCCGGACAGCTTCGTCCCGGCGAGGCTCGACAGCCACGCGCCGATCAACATGGCGATCGAGTTCGGCAACCGGCTGCTGTCGTTCCTCGTCCTCGCGGTCGCGGTCGCATGCGTGATCGTGAGCTGGAAGCTGTCGCGGGGCGGGCACGGCCGCCCGATCCTGCTGCGCCTCTCGCTGCTGCAGCCGGCCGGCGTCGTCGCGCAGGCCCTGTGGGGCGGGGTCGTCGTCCACTCGATGCTCAACCCGGTGACCGTCGGCGTCCACTTCCTGCTGTCCATCGGCATGATCGCCGCCGCCCTGATCCTGTACGCGCGGGCCTCGGAGGGCGACGCCCCGGCCGAGCGGCTGGTCCACAAGGACATCCGCACGCTCGGGTACGCGCTGGCCGCGGCAGCCTTCGTGCTGCTGCTGGCCGGGGTGGTGGTGACCGGCACCGGGCCGCACTCGGGGGACGATGCCGCCTCCCGCTTCGGCTTCGACATCCAGAGCGTGGTGCGGCTGCACACCGACATCGCGTACGTGGTCGTCGGGCTGACGTTCGCCCTGCTGTTCGCCCTGCACGTCACCGACTCCCCCGGCCGGGCCCGGCGCGCCGCGTTCGTGCTGCTCGCCGTGGAGCTGTCCCAGGGCGTGATCGGCTATGTGCAGTACTTCCTCGCCGTGCCCGCCGCGCTGGTGCTCCTGCACGTGCTCGGCGCGACGCTCGTGTGGATCTGCGCGCTGCGCGTGGTGTTCCTGATGCGGACCCGGGGCCCCGCACCCGCGCTTGCACCCGAACAGCCGGAGCTCCACCACGCGGTGGTGTGAATGGGTGGCTTATCGGGCTTCTCCGTACGCAGAGAGGACCTGGCGCGGCTCCGCCGCCCCTGGACCTGGTCCCGTACGGCCCTGCGCCGGGGCTTCCACGCGCTGGTCGCCCTGAGCGTGCTGCCGCTGGCGCCGATGACCTGGGCCTGGCTGACGAGTGCCGGCCACCGGGTCACGGCCACGCCGGGCACACCCTGGATCGCCGAGGTGCCCGCGATGCCGGCCGCACTCGTGCTGGGTGCGGGCGTCCACGGCGGCAAGCCCACCCCGATGCTGGCCGCCCGGCTCGACATCGCGGCCGAGCTGTACCACGCGGGCAAGGTGCGGGCCCTGCTGCTGTCCGGCGACAACAGCCGCAAGGACTACGACGAGCCAACGGTCATGCGCGACTACCTGATCGCCAAGGGCGTGCCCGCCGGGAAGATCGTGCTGGACTACGCCGGGTTCGACACGTGGGACTCCTGCGTGCGCGCCAAGGAGATCTTCGGCGCGTCCCGTCTCGTCGTCGTCACCCAGGTGTTCCACCTTCCCCGGGCCGTCGCGCTGTGCCGTACGGCCGGGCTGGACGCCTTCGGCGTCGGCGACGACTCCAGCCGCGACTGGCCGGTGGAGACGGTGGCCTACGCCGTCAGGGAGTTTCCCGCCTCGGCCAAGGGGCTGGCCGACAGCATCCTGCACTCCTCGCCCCGGTTCCTCGGCCGCCGCGAGACCGCGCTCGATCGCGCCCTCGCCGGTTGACACCCGGCCGCGAATATGACCCGGGCGCGGACCGTCCCCGGCCACGCCGCCCGCGCACAAGGAGCCCCGGGACCACGGGCCCTCCCCGACCACGCCGCCCGCGAGCACGGTGACTCTGGACGCGCACCCTCCCCGGTCGCACCGCCGCAGTTCACCCGCCTCCTCGCCCCGCCTCGCGGGACAGTCCCGACCCGCGGCGGCAGGCGGCGGCGATCACCGCGGCCCGCGGTCGCGAAGCCGCAGGGGCGGTTGCGGCCCTCGCGAAACTTTCATCGTGCGGCCCGCCCCGAGCTGGGCGGACGGGTCGACCGGCGACGGGCACGCTGGCCGGACAGAGCGCGGCGCGTTAGGGTCCGGGCCGTGTGGGAGCGCTCCCACCATCCCCAAGGGAGGTGAGGCCACACCCACAGTGGCTATCCGCACCACGAGTACGAGGCGGAACCTCCTCCGCCCACCCATCGCGCAACGCCCGGGGAGCCGCCGTGACGGCCTCCCCGGGCGTCTTCCCGCCTTCAGGGCTTCCCGCCATCGGGGGCTCCCCGCG
>JADGHC010000134.1 GCA_019689655.1 Microbispora sp. | reverse complement strand
CGGGGGGCGCCGGCGGGGGGGGGGCCCCCCCCAACCGCGGGGGGGGGGGCCCCGGGGGGGCGGCCCCCGGCGTTTCGTCAGACCTGGATGCGCCGGCGCACGGCGTCGACGATCTCCTCGATCGCCTGGTCGATCGGCACACCGTTCTTCTGCGAGCCGTCGCGGTAGCGGAAGGACACCGCGCCCGCGGCGATGTCGTCGTCACCCGCCAGCAGCATGTACGGCACCTTCGCCTTCTGGGCGTTGCGGATCTTCTTCTGCATGCGGTCGTCGCTCTCGTCGACCTCGACCCGGATGCCCTGCTCACGCAGCCGCTTGGCGACGTCCTGCAGGTAGGGCACGTGGGCGTCGGCGATCGGGATGCCGACGACCTGCACCGGGGCGAGCCACGCGGGGAACGCGCCCGCATAGTGCTCGACCAGCACGCCGAAGAACCGCTCGATCGATCCGAACAGGGCGCGGTGGATCATGACGGGCCGCTGCCGGGTGCCGTCGGGCGCCTGATACTCCAGCCCGAAGCGCTCGGGCAGGTTGAAGTCGAGCTGGATGGTCGACATCTGCCAGGAGCGGCCGATCGCGTCCCGGGCCTGCACCGAGATCTTGGGGCCGTAGAAGGCGGCGCCGCCCGGGTCGAGGACCAGCTCCAGCTTCTCGGACTCGGCCACCTCCCGCAGGGTCCGGGTGGCCTCCTCCCACGTCTCGTCGGTGCCGACGTACTTGTTCGGGTCCTTGGTGGACAGCTCCAGGTAGAAGTCCTCCAGGCCGTAGTCGCGCAGCAGGTCGAGCACGAACCGCAGCAGCGAGGTCAGCTCGTCGCGCATCTGCTCGCGGGTGCAGTAGATGTGCGCGTCGTCCTGGGTCAGGCCGCGTACCCGGGTGAGGCCGTGCACCACGCCGGACTTCTCGTACCGGTAGACCGTGCCGAACTCGAACAGCCGCAGCGGCAGCTCGCGGTAGGACCGCCCGCGTGCCCGGTAGATCAGGTTGTGCATCGGGCAGTTCATCGGCTTGAGGTAGTAGCGCGCGCCCTCCAGCTCCATGGGAGGGAACATGCCGTCGGCGTACCAGTCGAGGTGGCCGGAGATCTTGTAGAGGTTGTCCTTCGTGATGTGCGGGGTGTTGACGAAGGAGTAGCCCGCCTCCTCGTGCCGGCGGCGGGAGTAGTCCTCCATCACCCGCCGGATCACGCCCCCCTTGGGGTGGAAGACCGGCAGGCCGGAGCCCAGCTCGTCGGGGAAGGAGAACAGGTCGAGCTCCGCGCCCAGCTTGCGGTGGTCGCGCTTTTCCGCCTCCTCCAGGAAGTGGAGGTACTCGTCCTGCTTCTCCCGGGACTCCCAGGCGGTGCCGTAGATGCGCTGGAGCTGTGGGTTCTTCTCGCTGCCCCGCCAGTAGGCGCCGCCGGACCGCATGAGCTTGAAGGCCGGGATGGCCCGGGTGCTCGGCAGGTGAGGCCCGCGGCACAGGTCCTTCCAGCACAGCTCGCCGGTCTCGGGGTCGAGGTTGTCGTAGATGGTGAGCTGGCCGGCGCCGACCTCGACGCCCGCGCCCTCGGCGGACTCGGCGGCGCCGCCCTTGAGCCCGATGAGCTCCAGCTTGTACGGCTCCGCCGCCAGCTCGGCGCGGGCCTCGTCGTCGGTGACCGGGCGGCGCCGGAAGGTCTGCCCCTGCTTGACGATCTCGCGCATGCGCTTCTCGATGCGCTTGAGGTCGTCGGGGGTGAACGGCTCGCGGACGTCGAAGTCGTAGTAGAAGCCGTTCTCGACCGGCGGGCCGATGCCCAGCTTGGCCTCGGGGAAGATCTCCTGGACGGCCTGGGCCATGACGTGGGCGGTCGAGTGGCGCAGGATGGCGCGCCCGTCGGGGCTGTCGATCGCGACGGGCTCGACGACGTCACCCTCGGCCACCTCGGTGGCCAGGTCGCGCAGCTCGCCGTTGATGCGGGCGGCGATCACCGACCTGCCGTCGGCGCCGAGCGCCTCCCCGGCCGTCGTCCCCGCCGCCACCACGCGCTCGGCTCCGGCGATGGTGATGCGTATCTCAAGGGCGGCGGACACGGTTGCTCCTTCGGACAGGTTCGACGCATGGATTTCGGTTGCCGCGCGCACGCGAGGGCGGCGGCTCCGGTTCCTCCGATGCTACCGGTGCCGCCGCCTCATATTGGCGCGCATCGGCCACCCCCGTGCGTGTTCCGAGGCGTTTCGCGGCCCTCCCGTACGGCGGTCCGCGCGATCATCGGTGATCAGAACGGCCACGTCCAGTCGCGGATCCCGGCGGGGTCCTCGCCGTACTCGCGGGTGTGGGCGCGGGCGCGCAGCCGGGCGTCGGCCATGCGCTGGCGCAGGTGCGCCGCCCTGCCGCCCAGGCCGGGCACCCGGTCGATCACGTCCATCACCAGGTGGTAGCGGTCGATGTCGTTGAGCATCGCCATGTCGAACGGCGTGGTGGTGGTGCCCTCCTCCTTGTAACCGCGTACGTGCAGGTTGCCGTGCCCGGTGCGCCGGTAGGTCAGGCGGTGGATCAGCCACGGGTAGCCGTGGAAGTCGAAGATGATCGGCCGGTCCGTGGTGAACAGCGCGTCGAACTCCGCGTCGCCGAGCCCGTGCGGGTGCTCTGAGGCCGGTTGCAGCCGCATGAGGTCGACCACGTTGACCACCCGGATCCGCAGATCGGGCAGGTGCTCGCGGAGCAGCGCGGCGGCGGCGAGGGTCTCCAGCGTCGGCACGTCGCCCGCGCAGGCGAGCACGACGTCGGGGTCGGCGCCCTCGTCGGTGGAGGCCCACGGCAGGATGCCCAGCCCGCGGGTGCAGTGGACGATCGCCTCGTCCATGCTCATCAGGTCGAGCACCGGCTGCTTGCCCGCCACGACGACGTTCACGTAGTCGCGCGAGCGTAGGCAGTGGTCGGCGACCGACAGCAGCGTGTTGGCGTCCGGCGGCAGGTAGACGCGCACGACCTCGGCCTTCTTGTTGAGCACGACGTCGAGGAAGCCGGGGTCCTGGTGGCTGAAGCCGTTGTGGTCCTGCCGCCAGACGTGGGACGACAGCAGGTAGTTCAGCGAGGCGACCGGGCGCCGCCAGGAGATCTTGCGGGAGGACTCCAGCCATTTGGCGTGCTGGTTGAACATCGCGTCCACGATGTGGATGAACGCCTCGTAGCAGTTGAACAGCCCGTGCCGGCCGGTCAGCAGGTAGCCCTCCAGCCAGCCCTGGCACTGGTGCTCGCTGAGCACCTCCATGACCCTGCCCCGGGGGCCGAGGTTCTCGTCGGTCGGCAGCAGGGCGGCCTCCCACTCCTTGCGGGTCGTCTCGAAGACGGCCGACAGGCGGTTGGAGGCGGTCTCGTCCGGGCCGAACAGCCGGAAGTTCTCCGGGTTGGCCGCGATGACGTCGCGCAGGAACGCCCCGAGGACGCGGGTCGGCTCGCTCGAGGCCGCCGCCGGCGCCTTGACCTCGACCGCGTAGTCCCGGAAGTCGGGCAGCACCAGCGGGCGCAGCAGCTCGCCGCCGTTGGCGTGCGGGCTGGCGCTCATCCGCCGCGGCCCGTCCGGGACGGTCGCCGTGATCGTCTCGACCGGCCGCCCGCGCGCGTCGAACAGCTCCTCGGGCCGGTAGGAGCGCATCCACGCCTCCAGCGCCGCCAGCCGGCCGGGCCGGTCCCGTACGTCGGTCAGCGGCACCTGGTGGGAGCGCCAGGTGCCCTCGACCGGGAGCCCGTCGACCTCCCGCGGCCCGGTCCAGCCCTTCGGCGTACGCAGGATGATCATCGGCGGCGGCCCGCCGTCGGCCATCTGGTCGAACACCGTGTCGAGGGTGGCGGCCATGAGCTCGTGCATCCGCGCGGGCTCGTGACCGGCGACGACGTGCGGGCGGTAGCCGTACCCCTCGAAGAGCTTGATCAGCTCCTCCTCCGGGATCCTGGCCAGCACGGTCGGGTTGGCGATCTTGTAGCCGTTCAGGTGCAGGATCGGCAGGACCACCCCGTCGGTGTCCCGGTTGAGGAACTTGCCGGAGTGCCAGGCGGTGGCGAGCGGGCCGGTCTCGGCCTCGCCGTCGCCGACGATGCACGCCACGACCAGGCCGGGGTTGTCGAAGGCCGCGCCGTACGCGTGGGAGAGTGCGTAGCCGAGCTCGCCGCCCTCATGGATGGAGCCCGGGGTCTCGGGGGCGACGTGGCTGGGGACGCCGCCGGGGAAGGAGAACTGGCGGAAGAGCCGGCGCATGCCCTCGGCGTCCCTGGTGATGTGGGGGTAGCGCTCGGTGTAGGTGCCTTCGAGCCAGGCGTGGGCGACCGCCGCCGGGCCGCCGTGGCCGGGACCGGCGATGTAGATCATGTCCCGGCCGCGCTCCCGGATGATCCGGTTGAGGTGGGCGAAGCAGAAGTTGATCCCGGGCGTCGTGCCCCAGTGCCCGAGCAGCCGCGGCTTGACGTGCTCGGGCCTGAGCGGCTCGGTCAGCAGCGGGTTGTCCATCAGGTAGATCTGGCCGACGGACAGGTAGTTCGCGGCCCGCCAGTAGGCGTCGATGCTCGCGTATGCGTCCATGCCCCTGACACTTTCCGAGCGGGGACCGCCGAACCAGAGTCTTTCGCCCGCGAATCGGAGTGCCTACCGACGGTAGTCTTGGTTCATGTCCGGCACCCGATGGCTCGACGAGGACGAGCAGCGCACCTGGCGTGCCTACCTGCGGACGAGCCAGCTGCTCCAGGAGGCCCTCGAACGGCAGTTGCAACGCGACTCGGGCATGCCGCACACCTACTACATGATCCTGGTGGTCCTCTCCGAGGCCCCCGGGCGGACCATGACGATGACGGAGCTGTCCACCATGCTCCAGTTCTCGGTCAGCCGCCTGTCCCACGCGGTCTCCCGGCTGGAGGAGAAGGGCTGGGTGCGGCGCACGAAGCGGCCGGAGGACCGGCGCACCACCATCGCCGAGCTCACCGACGAGGGCTTCGCCGCTCTCGTGGAGGCGGCCCCGGGGCACGTCGAGGAGGTCCGGCGGGTGCTGTTCGATCCCCTCACGCCCAGTCAGGTGCGCTGCTTCGGCGAGATCCTCGGCACGATCCTCGCGGCCCTCGAGTGCCGGCGAGGGGCCGCGGCCGAGCGTCCCCGCGAACTGGACGCCGCCGCCCAGTAGATCAGGCGGCCGTACGGGCCGGGAAGCCCGCGAGGGCGGCCCGCCACTGCTCGGGGCTGTCGAGGCGCGCGCGAAGATCGATCACCACGGCCCGTGGCTGCTCCGTGGCGCGCGGGCTTCCATGATCAGGCGGCGGGGCGCAGCAGGGCGGACAGGCGGTGCAGGCCGCGCGCCGTACGCGCCTTGACCGTGCCGAGCGGGACCCGCAGGTGCTCGGCGATCTCCCGCTGGGTCAGGTCCGCGTAGTACGCCAGCTCGATCGCCTGTCGCTGCGCCTGCGGCAGCGCGGCCAGCGCCCGGCGGACCCGGTCGCGGTCGGCGAACTCGTCGCCGTCCAGCCGGCCGTCCCGCCCCGCCGGGTCGGGGACGGCCTCCAGCGGCACCATCGCCGGCGCCCGCGCCCGCAGGTGGTCCACGGCGCGGTTGCGGGCGATGCCGAACAGCCAGGCCGGCAGGCTGCGGCCGGGGTCGAAGCGGTGCCGGAAGCGCCAGACCTCGGTGAAGACGACCTGCAAGACGTCCTCCACATCCTGGGGCGGCACGAGTTTGCGCAGGTAGGACCGTACGGCCGGGGAGTGCACCCGGTAGCACTCGCCCAGCGCTCCGGTGTCCCCCGCGGCGAGGCGATACTCCAGGGTCTCCTCCATCGCCCCCCCTTGCAGAAATATGAAAGCTCTTCGCCGCTCGCCGCCGCGAGAGCCGGACGATCGGGCCGGTCGCCGCCCCGGCCGAGCCGATGATGCAAAAAAGCGTCAAACAGCGGCGAACCACCGCAGAGTGGTCATTACCGCCGAGATGGCGTCACGAAACGTGTTCACCCGGACCACCTCGGTAGGCAGGTCATCGTGATCCCCGGCCGCCCGCGGCAATCAGGGAGGCAGAGCCGCGGCGGGCCGGCCGGCGGGGAGACGAGACGGCATCCGGCGGGCACGCCTCCGTTCCTTGTTCCGGCGCCGGGACCGGGCGCGGATGCAACCGCCGGAGCGGGCGGGCGCGAAATCTCTACTGACGGCGCCGCCGATCCCCGTGACGATCGAAGGAGCAGTGCCCATGATGACCTCGCCCGCCGGGCCCGCTCCCCCGGCCGGCCGCCCGGAGCCCGTGCCCGGCGGGGTGCGCCGATGACCACGGGCGAGCCGATCGTGGTCGTCGGGGCCGGGCTGGCCGGACTGGCCGCCGCCATGCGCCTGGCCGGGGCGGGCCGTGAGGTGACGGTCGTGGAGGCCGCCGACGTGCCGGGCGGCTGCTGCGGCACGGCCGGCCTCGGCTCCCACCGCTTCGACACCGGTCCCTCGGTGCTCACCATGCCGGGGGTGCTGGCCGACACCTTCGCCGCCGCCGGGCAGGACATGGAGCGCTGGCTGCCGCTGCGCCGGCTCGACCCGTACTACCGGCTCACCTTCCACGACGGGTCGCATCTCGACGTGGTGGCCGGGGCCGACGCGATGGCCGAGCAGGTGCGGGCGCTGTGCGGACCGGCCGAGGCCGGGCGTTACCTGCGCTTGCGGAGGTTGCTCGGAGAGCTGTTCGACGCCGAGTGGAGCACGTTCATCGACCGGGACATGACCCGGCTGCGCGCGCTGGCCCGGCCGTACGCGCTGGCGCGGCTGGCCGCCCTCGGCGGCTTCCGCCGGCTGGACGGGCTCGTCCGGCGCCACCTCACCGACGAGCGGCTGATCCGGGCGCACACGTTCCAGGCCATGTACGTCGGCCTGTCGCCGCGCCGCGCCCTCGGCGTGTACGCGGTGATCGCCCACATGGACACGGTCGGCGGGGTCTACTTCCCCCGGGAGGGCGGCATGCACGCCGTCCCCCGGGCCATGGCCGCCGCCGCGGAGAAGGCCGGGGCGGTCTTCCGGTACGGCGTGCGGGCCACGCGGATCGAGACCGACGGTGCGGGGGTGGTCGCGGTACGCCTCGACACCGGTGAACGGCTCGCCGCCCGGCACGCCGTGGTGGCCTGCGACCTGGTGCGGGCCCGGGGCCTGCGGGGCGGCGACGGCCTGCTGCCGGAGGAGGCGGCCGACTGGCGGCTGCGCCGGCCCCGCTTCTCCCCCTCGTGCCTGGTGGCGCACTTCGCGCTCGACCGGCGCCCCGGCGGCCAGGCGCATCACACCCTGCACTTCGGGCGGGAGTGGGAGGCGACGTTCGCGGCGCTGGAGGCGGGCCGGCCGCAGCCGGACCCGAGCCTGCTGGTGACCTGCCCGGACGAGTGCGGCCCCGCCACGCTCAGCGTGCTGGAGCCCACCCCGAACATGCGGGGCGGCGCCGGCTGGGCCGCGCTCACCCCCCGTCTCGTGGACCGCATGCTGGAACGGCTCGCCGGCCTCGGGTACGGCGACCTGTCCGGCAGGCCCCGGCTGGTGTTCGATCCGCCCGCCTGGCGGCGGCTCGGCCATTCGGCCGGCACGCCGTTCGCGCTCGACGCCCGGTTCACCCAGACGGCCTGGTTCCGCCCGTCCGGCGTGGCCCGCCGGGTCCCCGGCCTCCACTTCGCGGGCATGTATACGGCTCCCGGGGTCGGGGTGCCGCCCGTGCTGATCTCCGGCCGCCTGGCCGCCGAGCGCATCCTGGGGAGCACGCCATGAGCCCGCCGCCCGCGACGCTGACGGCCGATTATGAGCGGTGCCGCAGGCTGCACGCGAGGTACGGCCGCTCGTACTACCTGGCCACCCGCCTGCTGCCCGCGTGGAAACGACCACACGTGCACGCGTTGTATGGTTTCGCCCGCTACGCCGACGAGATCGTGGACTCGTTCGCAGTGTCCGGCGACCGGGCCGCGGCGCTGGAGCGCCTGGACTCCCGGCTCGCCGCCGCGCTGGACGGCGAGCGCGCCGGCGATCCGGTGCTCGCCGCGTTCACGCACACGGTGCGCGCCTTCGGGATCCACCACGCGGACGTGCGGGCGTTCCTCGCGTCCATGCGCGCCGACCTCACCGTGGACCGGTACGCCACCTACGACGACCTGCTGGGCTACATGGAGGGCTCGGCGGCGGCCATCGGGACGATGATGCTGCCGGTGCTGGAGGCCCTGCCGGGCGCGGAAGAACGGGCCCGCGAGCCCGCCCGGCAGCTCGGGCTGGCCTTCCAGCTCACCAACTTCATCCGCGACGTGCGCGAGGACCTGAGGCGGGGCCGCGTCTACGTGCCGCTGTCCGACCTCGGGAAGTTCCGGGTGACCGAGGCCGACCTCGGCGCGCCGTACGCCAGTCCCGCCGTTCGCGAGCTGGTGGCCTACGAGTGCGAGCGCGCCCGCGAGCACTACCGGCGGGCGCGTGCGGGGATCGCGCTGCTCGTGCCGTCGTCCCGGCCGTGCGTGACGGCCGCGTACGAGCTGTACGGCGGCATCCTGGACGAGATCGAGGCGGCCGGGCACGACGTGCTGGTGAGGCGGGCCAGGGTCCCCTGGCGGCGCAGGCTCGCGATCTTCGGCCGGCACCTGCTCGCCGCGCGGGCCGCCGCGCGCGCCGAGCGCCGCGTGGAGGTGGCGTGACGTGGACCCGGAGCAGGGCCACCGGCAGGACCCCGAGCGGGTTCCCGCACAGGACGCGGGCGAGGGCGCCCGGAAAGGCGTCCACGAACAGACCGGGCACGGGCCGCGCAGCGCCTCGGAACCCGATGCGGCGGGCGCGGGCGGCTGGTGGGAGGCGGACGCCGGGACCGGCCCCGGTCCGGTCCCCGGGCCGAGGACCCCCACCCGTACCCGGGACGCCATGTCCCTGCCGGTCGTGGTGGACGCCATGGGCGGGGATCACGGGCCCGCCGAGATCGTACGGGGAGCGGTCCGGGCCTGGCGGGAGCACGGCGTGCCGATCGTCCTCGTCGGCCAGGCCGGGGTGGTACGCGGGGAGCTGGCCCGGCTCGGGGCGGCGGGCGAGATCGACGTCGCGCACGCCGCCGACGTCGTGCCGATGACCGAGCGGGGCGGGGGCGCGGTCCGCATGTCCAGCTCCAGCCTGGCCGTCGGTTTCGACCTCGTGCGGGACGGCGCCGGCGCGGCCTTCGTGTCCGCCGGGTCCACCGGGGCCGTCGTCGCCTGCGCCGCCGACCGGCTGGGCACCGCGTCCGCCGTGCTGCGTCCCGCGCTGGCCGTGGCGCTGCCGACCACGGCGGGCGGGGCCACGGTGCTCATCGACGCCGGCGCGACCGTGGACCCGACGCCGGGGATGATCGCGCAGTTCGCGCTGCTCGGGGCGTCGTACGCGCAGCTCGTGCTGGGCGTGGCCGACCCTCTCGTCGGGCTGCTGTCGATAGGCGCGGAGCCCGGCAAGGGCAACCGGCTGACCCGCCGGGCCGAGACCCTGCTGCGCGGCATGCCGCTGCGGTTCCACGGCAACGTGGAAGGCGGCGACGTGCTCACCGGGGCCGTCGATGTGATCGTCACCGACGGCTTCACCGGCAACGTCGTGCTGAAGACCGTGGAGGGGACCGTCCGCGCCGCGCTCACCCTCGCGGCGGCGGAGGACGCGACCGGCTCCGCCGGGCCGAGCCGGGTGGCGCGCCGCTACGACCCCGAGACGCACGGCGGCGCGGCCCTGCTCGGGCTCACCCGCACCGTCGTGGTGGCACACGGGTCGTCCCGGGCCGGGACCATCGCCCGCGCCTGTGTGATGGCGCGCGACCTGGCCGAGGGCGAGATCGTGGCCCGCCTCGGCGACCGGCTCGCCCTCCGCCCCGGCCGGTGATCTCCCCGGCGGCCGGCCCCGGCTCCGGCTCACGGGCCCGGGACGGTTCGGGCGAGGGGGTCGGCGCCGTCCCAGGTGCCCGCGCTCGCGTAGGGAATGAACCGGGCGAACAGCTCCTCGGCGTACCAGTCGTGGGCGCGGACCCGTTCGACGACCTCGCGGTGCGGCCGCCCGTCGTAGGCGAACGCGCGGACGGCTGCGGCGTCGCGCCACAGGGAGAAAGTGGCCTGCCGCGCCAGGGGCCACTCCCCCAGGCCGATGGAGGCGAGGCAGCCGTCCTGGGCGCGCAGCGACCGGTCCACCGCGGGCACGGACCGGTAGAACGCCACCAGACGCGACGGCCGGATCGACGCCCGGGTCAGCACCGCCACCGGGCCGCCCGCCGGTCCGGCCGGGGCGCGGGCACGCGGGCCTCCGCACCCTCCGGCCACGGGCGTGAACGGCTCGACGCCGTTCCAGCGTCCGCGCGAGGCGATCGGCGCGAGCCGTACGTGCCACGTCTCGACCGCCTCGCGCCGCCACCGCGCGGGAATCGGCGAACGGGCCAGGAACTCCTCCAGCGCCCGTTCGTCGCGCCAGACCGCCAGCAGCGCCCAGCGGCGCAGGTCGGCGCCGAGGGTCATCGACGTCCCCCTGCCCGTGCCGAGAAGCCGCCAAAACAGCAGCCCCCGGGTGCGGCGCAGCACCGGGCGGTCGAAGGCCATGTGGCGCATCGCTCCCCGGTCCGCGTATCTCTGGAGGTGGAACGTGACGACGCTCCCGCCGCTCGTGTCGCTGATCGGAGTGGTCATCGGCGGCTACCTTCTCGGCTCGATCCCGGTCGCGGTCCTGGTCGCGGGGCGGCGGGGCGTCGATCCCCGGGAGGTCGGCGACCGCAACCCGGGCTTTTGGAACGTACGCGAACGGCTCGGCCGCCGGGCGGCCGTGCCGGTCTTCGCCGGGGACATGGCCAAGGGCGTGCTCGCCGGGATGCTCGGGCTGCTGGCCGGAGGCGCGCAGACGTCCGTGCCGGGAGTGGTCGAAGGCCCGGCCGCTCCCGCGGCGTACCTGGCGGTGGGCGCCGCCATGATCGGCCACGCCTGGCCGGTCTTCGCCGGGTTCCGGGGCGGGCGCTCGGTGCTCACCTTCGCCGGCGGCATGGCGGTGATCTGCCCGCCCGCGTTCGTGCTCGCGCTCGCCGCCTTGGCCGTGACATTCCTGCTCACGCGGTCGTTCGCGGCCGGGGCCCGGGCCGGGGTGTTCGCGATCCCGCTGCTGCAGCTGCCGTTCGCGCCGATCGGGCACGTCGCGGCGACCGGCGCGCTGATGTGCCTCATCGGGCTGCGTTTCGGGCAGGCCGCGCTGGCCGCCCGCCGGACGTGAGGGCGCCGGCACGGCCGCCGGGACGGGCGGGGTAGGCGCGCCCGCGCCAGGTGCGCACCGGTCGCAGCGTCGCCTGCGTCAGCCGTACGGCCGTGGCCGGGTCGAGCAGGAACGACAGCGCCACGCCGGGGCCGGGCCGGGTGTAGCTGCGCCGCAGCGCGGCGGTGAGCAGCACCCGTGCGGCGAGCAGGGCCAGGTCCAGCCGGGTGGGCCGTCCGGCGGCGAGGCGGAGCACCGGCAACGCGGCGGCGAGCCAGACGACCGCGAGATCGGCCGCCTGCCAGGCGGGCCGGGTGACGTCGCGCAGGGGCAGGGAACGCCCCCACTCCCGCCACACCTCGGCGGCCGACTCGTGCATGTCGACCTCCAGCAGGGCGCCCGCGTCGAGGAAGCCGATCCTCCAGCCGTCGGCGGCGAGGGCCCTGGCGAGGGCGACGTCGTCGGTCAGACGCCCGCGCACCCGGGCGAAGCCGCCGGCCCGCCGCATGGCCTCTCGCCGGAAGGCCAGGCACTGGCCGTCGGCCACCACCCGGTGGGGCGGCGGCGGGGCCGGGGGGCCGATGGGCCCGAACCGGTACACCAGCGAGGCGAGGAACGACGCGTGCAGCGCCTGCTCCGCGAGGCCGTCGCAGACGAAACGCGGGCCCGCGCTGACCAGGTCGTGGTCCGCGAGGGCGACCGCGAGCGCGCCGAACAGGCCGGGCCGGGGCCGGGTGTCGGCGTCCAGGGTCACCACGATCTCGCCGCGGGACTCCCGCAGCCCCCGGTGCAGCGCCCACTGCTTGCCCACCCAGCCGTGCGGCAGCGGGCCGCCCCGCACCACCCTCGCCCCGTGCGCGGCGGCGAGGCGCGCGGTGCCGTCCGACGACTCGTCGTCCACCACGATCACCTCGGTGACGGCGGGGTCGGCCAGCACCGCCCGCAGGCAGGGGCCGAGCCGCCGTTCCTCGTTCCGGGCCGGGATGACCACGGAGACGGCCGGGCCCCCGCGGGTGCCGGGGACCGCGTCCGGCACGGGTGCGGCCAGCGGAGGGAGCCGGCGACGGCCACGGGCGAGCCGGGCCAGCACGACGACGGCGGCAACGGCCTGAGCGGCGGCGAGCGCCCTCCCCGCCGTCCCGCGCATCCCCCTCGGCATCACCCCCGCGCCTTTCCCGTACGCCGGGT
>JADGHC010000133.1 GCA_019689655.1 Microbispora sp. | reverse complement strand
CGGTCGACCAGCTTGGAGTTGCTGGCCACGACGTCGACCATGAAGTTCCCGTACGTACGGCCCGACCTGATCATCGTGATCGTGGAGATCATGTTGAGGACCAGCTTCTGGGCCGTGCCGGCCTTCAGGCGGGTCGAGCCGGCGACCACCTCGGGCCCCACGATGACCTCGATCGCGTGCTCGGCGGCCCGCGCGAGCGGGGTGCCGGTGTTGCAGGCCAGGCCGACGGTCAGCGCGCCGAGCCGCCGGGCCTGCTCGACCGCCGCGACGACGTACGGCGCCCGCCCGCTCGCGGAGATGCCGACGACGGAGTCGAGCGGGCCGACATGCTTGCCGCGGATCACGGCGGCGCCCGCCTCCGCGTCGTCCTCCGCGCCCTCGACGGCGCGCACCAGCGCGGCCTCCCCGCCCGCGATGATGCCCTGCACCAGGTCGGGATCGGTGCCGAAGGTCGGCGGGCACTCGGAGGCGTCGAGCACGGCGAGCCGCCCGGAGGTGCCGGCGCCCACGTAGAGGAGCCTGCCCCCGCGGCCCATCCGCGCGGCGATCGCGTCGACGACCGCGGAAATCTCCGGGATGGCCCGGCCCACCGCGGCCGGGACGGCGGCGTCGGCCGCGTTCATGAGCCGCGCGATCTCCTCCGTCGGCAGCGTGTCGATCCCGCTGTAGCGGGGATCGCTCTGTTCGGTGGCGAGATCGGCGAGTGAATGCGTCATGATCGTGGTTCCTCGGCTTCGGAGTGCTTATGGATCGCATGCGTACCGGGCTTGAACTGCTGGTGAGCAAGCCGAAGGCCGGCTGGCGGCGGGTGGGCCTCGTCACCAACCCCACCGGAGTCCTGCCCGATCTGACCGCCGCCGCACCGGCCCTGCTGGCCGCCGGGGTGCCCGTGACCACGCTGTTCGGCCCCGAGCACGGCCTGCGCGGCACCGTCCAGGCGGGCGGCGGCGAGGGCGACACCGTCGACCCGGGCACCGGCCTGCCCGTGCTCGACACCTACGGGCGCACCGGCGGCGACCTGGACGCGCTGGTCGCGTCGTCCGGGGTGGACACGCTCGTCTTCGACGTATGCGACGTGGGCACGCGCTTCTACACCTACGTCTGGACGATGTACGACCTGATGGGCTCGGCGGCCCGGCTCGGGCTGCGGTTCGTCGTGCTCGACCGGCCCAACCCGATCGGCGGCGCGGTGGCCGAGGGCCCGGTGCTCGACCCGGCGTTCGCGAGCTTCGTCGGCCGCGCCGCCCTGCCCGTACGGCACGGCCTCACGCCGGGCGAGATCGCGCTGTCGGTCAACCACGCGATCGGCGCCGACCTGGAGGTCGTGCCGATGGAGGGCTGGCGCAGACGGTGGCACTTCGACGACACCGGGCTGCCCTGGGTGATGCCGTCGGCCAACATGCCGACCCTCGACACCGCCCTGGTCTACTCCGGCACCGGGCTGCTCGAGGGCGTGAACGCCGCCGAGGGCCGCGGCACGACCCGGCCGTTCGAGCTGGTCGGCGCGCCGTACGCGGACGGCCGGTTCGCCGCCGCGCTGAACGACCTCGGGCTGCCCGGCGTGCGCTTCCGCGACACGTGGTTCACCCCGGCCTTCGGCAGGCACGCGGGCGTCGTGGTGCGCGGCGCGCAGCTCCACGTGACCGACCGGCGGGCATTCCGGCCGGTGCTGACGGGCGTGTCCGTCCTGCACGTGCTGGCCGGCCTCTATCCGGGCGACTTCGCCTGCGCGCCGTTCCTCGACCTGCTGTGGGGCTCGGCGTCGCTGCGCGAGCACCTGGAGGCGGGCCGGGACCCCCGCGGGCTGTGCCCTCCGCCGGGCCCGCCCCGGGGCGAACTGCTGTATGACTGACATCAGCCCAGCGCACGGCGGTAGAGCCAGAACACCCGCTCGGCGCGGGCGCCCACCGCGCGGGAGTAGAAGCGGAGCGGGCCCACCCAGCCGATCTGCGCGGAGGTCTGCCCCGCGGCGGCCTGCTCGGCCAGGCAGCGGCGCAGCAGCACCCGGCCCACGCCGAGGCCGCGGGCGGCCGGCGCGGTGCCCATCGGCCCGAACCACCGCGGCCGGGTGCCCCAGGCGGCGAAGCCGAGGATCTCCCCGTCGCGCTCGGCGACGTGCAGGCCGGTCGCCTGCTCGGCCTCCCAGGCCCACGCGTCGTTCCACTGCTCGCGGACGAACGCCGCGACCCGTCCCCGGTCGGCGGCGGCCCCCACCGTGACCCCGGCGGCGGCGAGCTTGGCCAGGTCGGCCTCGTGCTCGGCCTCGTCGTAGCGGGCCGGCAGATCGGCCGTCATGTTCCAGGCGACGCGATACCGCTCGTATCCCAGGCTCTCGGCCAGGCAGGCGGCCGGGGTGTAGCGCACGTCGACGCCGGGCCAGGCGTAGCAGGGCGGGTTGCCGGCGAACCTCGCCTCCGCGGCGCCGTGCGCCCGCATCCACTCCTCGGCCGCGCCCACCAGCGCCCGCCCGATCCCCCGGCCCTGCGCGGCGGGGTCGACGGCGATCAGGTCGATGTGCCCTGCTCCGTCCGCGCCGATCGAGGCGAACACCACGCCCTCGCGGCCCGGCGTGGCCAAGGCCGTCCACGTACGCTCCCGCGGCGGAGCGGCCAGGCGGCGTACGACCGGCGCGGCGTCCTCGGCGTCGGCCCACAGCGCGGCGGCGGCCAGGCGCTCCAGCGTCCCGTCCGCCTCGACCGGCAGGATGTCCGTCACTCGCCCACCCCCACCGGGATCACACTGCGCCGCTGCGGGTGGAAGCAGGCGTGCTCCGTCTGCCCGTCGCGGCTCAGCGCGGGCGTCTCGCGCTCGCACCGCTCGGTGGCGAACGGGCAGCGCGGGGCGAACAGGCAGCCGGGGCCGGGCGTCGCTTCCCGCTGCGTCTCGAGCGGCACGACCCGCTCGGCGCCCGGCCGTTCCAGGCCGTGCAGCACGGGGATCGCCGACAGCAGCGACTGCGTGTACGGGTGCACCGGGTCGGCGATGATCTTCTCGGTCGGCCCCCGCTCGACGACCTGGCCGCGATAGAGCACGTACAGCTCGCCGTCGTCGCCGATGTAGCGGGCGGTGGCGATGTCGTGGGTGATGAACAGCACGCCCACGCCGAGCCGCTCGCGCAGGTCCTTCAGCAGCGCGAGGATGCCCAGGCGCAGCGACACGTCGATCATCGAGACGGCCTCGTCGGCGACGAGCACCTCCGGGTCCATGGTGAGCGCGCGGGCGATCACCACGCGCTGGCGCATGCCGCCCGACAGCTGATGGGGGTAGCGCGGCAGCACGTAGCCGGGGTCGAGGCCGACCATCGACAGCAGTTCCCCGGCCCGCGCGTCGGCCCACGACCGCGATCGGCCCGTCTGCCTGGCGCGCAGCCGCAGCGGCGCCTCCAGCGTCTGGTGGATCGTCCGGGTGGGGTTGAGCGCCGAGTAGGGGTCCTGGTGGATGAGCTGGATCCGGCGGAAGTACGGCTGCCGCCTGCGGTGGCGCAGGGACGACATCGGCACGCCGTCGATGACGATCTCGCCGCCGTCGTGGGTCTCCAGCCCGGCGATGATCCGGCCGAGGGTGGTCTTGCCGCTGCCCGACTCGCCGATGAACGAGACGGCGCCGCCCTTGTCGATGGCGAAGTCCACGCCCCGCAGCGCGGGCACCTCACGGGCGCCGAGCACGCCGCCGCGCTGCCTGAAGGTCTTGGTGATCCCGATTCCCGTGATCACACGAACTCCTTCCGCTCGACCAGGGTGAGGTGGCGGTCGGCGGCGTGGCAGGCGACCATCCGGCCGTCCCGGTTGACGGGCAGCGGGTCGTCGGTCTCGCAGACCTCCATGCGCCGTTCGCAGCGCTCGCGGAACACGCAGCCCTGCCCGGGCAGCGTGCCGAGCGTCGGCGGGCGGCCGGGCAGCGCCCTGGCCAGCGACAGGTCGCCGGACAGGCGCGGGATCGCCCTGATCAAACCCTGGGTGTAGGGGTGCCGGGCGTTCCCGAGCACCTCGGTCACCGGTCCGTGCTCGACCACCCGGCCGCCGTACATCACGGCGAGGCTGTCGGCGACCTCGGCGACCGCGCCGACGTCGTGGGTGATGACGAGCGTGGTGAGCGCCCGCTCCTCGTGGACCTCCCGGATGATCCGCAGGATCGTGGCCTGCGTGATCATGTCGAGGGCGGTGGTCGGCTCGTCCAGAACGACGACCTTGGCGTTCAGGACGAGCGCGAGCATGATGCCGACCCGCTGGCGCATGCCGCCGGACAGCTCGTGCTGGTAGGAGTCGAGCACCCGGGCGCCGTCCATGCCCATGCGGGCCAGCAGGTCCTTGGCGTCGCGCACCAGCGCCCGCAGGTCCGCCACGTCGTGGGAGCGGCCGAGGTCGAGCAGCTGCTTGCCGATGGTCTTCAGCGGGTTCAGCGAGTTCTGCGCGGCCTGGAAGACGTACCCGACCTGACGGCCGCGCGCGCGGCGCAGGTCCTCCCCCCACAGCGTCAGCACGTCGCCGAGGCCGTCGATCTCGACGCTGCCCGCCGCGATCCTGCCGGGCGGCTGCACGGCGTTGAGCAGGGACAACGCCAGGGTCGACTTGCCCGAGCCCGACTCGCCGACGACACCGGTGATCGTGCCGGGGGCGAGGGTGAGGTCGACGCCGCGTACGGCGGGCAGCTCGCCCGCGGGCGTCTTGTAGACGACCGTGAGGTCCCGGATCCGGACCTCGGGGGCGGCCGTGTGAACGGTCATAGAGGCTACTCCTCCCGCAGGCGGGGGTTGAAGATCTCGTCCATCGCGTCCACGATCAGCACGATGCCCAGGGTGAGCAGCAGGATCGCGATCAGCGGGGCCAGCAGGTACGGCAGCGCGGCCGGGGTGGTGAGCGCCCCGCCGTTGAACACGGCGAGGTTCAGCATCACGCCCCAGTTGTTCGACTCGAACGGCAGCACGCCGAGGAAGAACAGGCCCACCTGGGCGTACACCGCGCCGGTGACGGCGATGAGCATGTTCATCGCGATGTACGGCGCCATGCTCGGCAGCAGCTCGCGGCCGATGATGTGCGTGGTGGACAGGCCGAGGCCGCGGGCGGCCTCGATGAAGCCGCGCTCGCGCAGCGACAGGGTCTGCGACCGCACGGCCCGGGCCACGCCGCCCCAGCCGAGCACCCCGAGCACCAGGCCCATCTCCAGCGGGCTTTCGAACTTCCACACGGTGGACAGCACGAGCAGCAGCGGCAGGCCGGGGATCGCGAGGTTCATGTCGGTCAGCCGCATCAGCAGCGTGTCCCACCTGCCGCGGTGGAAGCCCGCGACCAGCCCGATGAGCGTGCCGAGGGCGACCGTGATGACGGCCGTGGCCAGGCCGGTGAGCAGCACGTACCGCGCGCCGGTGACGACCAGCGCGAGCACGTCGGTGCCCTCGAAGTCGGTGCCGAAGGGGTGGGCCAGGCTCGGCGGCGCGTACAGCGCGTTGTCGTCGCGCGGCAGCTGCGCGGGGTAGAGCAGCGGTCCGACGACGCCCATGAGCGCGAACAGGGCGACGATGACCACCCCGGCCATGCGGCTGGGCTTGCGCCGCAGCACCCGCCACACCCCGCGCCAGAAGTTGCGCCGCAGCGTGGCCCGCGTGGTCCCGGCCGGTGCGGCCTCGGGGCTGATCGCCCCTTCCGGGTTGACGATGACGGTCATGCCGCGCCTCCGCTCCTGACCCGCGGGTCGATCACCGTGTACAGCAGGTCGGCGATGATGTTGGCGACGACGATGCCCACCGTGATCACCAGGAACGTGCCGCCCAT
This sequence comes from Microbispora sp., assembly GCA_019689655.1. Classification (GTDB taxonomy): domain Bacteria; phylum Actinomycetota; class Actinomycetes; order Streptosporangiales; family Streptosporangiaceae; genus Microbispora. Next base: position 6,680 of record JADGHC010000133.1, on the reverse strand, counting down.
CAGCGCGTAGTCGCGGCTGCTGATGCTGTTGACGAGCAGCAGGCCGAGGCCCGGGTAGTTGAAGATCTCCTCGATGAAGATCGAGCCGCCGAACAGCATGCCGATCGACAGGGCGAGGATCGTGAACAGCGGCAGGATCGCGTTGCGGGCGAGATACCGGAACACGAAGCCGCGCCGCAGCCCCCGCAGCTCGGCCGCGAGGATGAAGTCGTCGCCGAGCACGGCGACCACGTTCGACTTCATCGCGAGGATCCACCCGCCGTAGCTGGCCAGCGTGTAGGTGACGACCGGCAGCACGGCGTGATGGATCAGCGAGCCGATGTACCCCGCGTTGAAGCCGGGGACGAACTCGACGTCCACCGGGCCGCCCGACGGCATGATCGGCCACAGCGTGGCGAAGATCGCGGTCATCAGGAGCCCGATGACGTACACCGGCACGCCGTGCAGCAGCGAGCCGGACAGCGCGAGCGCGTCGCCGAGCTTGCCCGACCGTTTGATCGCGGCGTAGACGCCCATGGTGACGCCGAGCAGGAAGCTCAGCAGCGTGCCGGCGAGCACCGGCAGCACGGTCCACCTGGCCGCGTGCCCGATGAGCGTCGTCACCTCCACGCCGGGCGTGCTGAGCGAACGCCCGAGGTCGAGGTGGAGCAGCGAGCCCATGTAGCCGACGTACTGCTGCCACAGGTTGCCGGTGGGCATGAAGCCGTACAGGACGGCGGTGGCCCGCTCCGCCTGCTCGGGCGACATGCCCTTCTGGATCAGGCTCTCGTACTGCCCCATCACGGGGTTGCCGGGGATCTCCCGGATGATGACGAAGCTGATCGTGGCGACGACCCAGATCATCGCCAGGCCGCGGACCAGATGCCCGCCGACCCTCCTCGCGACGGCGCCCAGCCGGGGACGCCCCGGAACGGCGTGCGTCATGCCTGCCCCTTCTGCACTTTCCTGATCATCCCGAGCTGCATCCACACCCCGGACGACAGGCGCAGGGACTCGTCGTCGTCGGGCGGGAACGCGGTGTACCGGGAGGTGTTCACGAACTGCGTGTTCACGTAGTCCCACAGCTGGATGACCGGAAGCTGCTGGTTGGCGACCTCGGCCAGGATGCCGACGATGCGCCGCTGCTCGTCGTGGGACGCGTAGTTCAGCCTGCTGGTCAGCTCGCCCGGGTCCACCATGCCGGCGGCGCCGGCGTCGACCTTCTCCGGGCCGCCCATCCAGTTGCCCTCGGTGCCCGGCGCGACGTGCCGCAGCCGGCCACCGAACATCTGCCAGCCGTTCGCCTGCCCGAACAGCCGCTGGAAGATGTTGTACGGCGAGGGGCCGAGGCCGATCAGCCAGAACCCGAGGTCGTACTTCCCGTCGGCCAGCTCGCCGAGATAGAGGGTGTAGTCGGCGGCGGTGACCACGCTCGCGTCGATGCCGTGGTCGCCGAGCTGGCTGCTGATCGACTTGGCCGCGGCGACCCAGTCGGAGAACGTCGCGGGCACGTGGATGCGGACCTTCCACGGGGTGCCGTCCGGCAGGGTCCAGTAGCCGCCCCGCTTGGTCATGCCGGCCGCCTTCAGCTCGGCGTCGGCCTTGGCGGGGTTTACGCGGTACCGCTCCAGGCCGTCGAAGGCGTCCCCCAGCCAGGCCCGGGCCGCCTTGGCGTGGATGCCCGAGGTGGTGACGGCGGGAGTGCCGCCCTCCGGGGATGCGATCTTCGTGACCTGGGCGCGGTCGATGAGGTAGGCCATCGCCCGCCGCACGTGCACGTTGTCGTACGGCTTGCGCGACTGGTTGAACGCCAGGGCGACGGCCACCGGGGAGTAGCCTTTGACGATCTTGTTGCCCTTCACGTGACGGATCCGGTCCATGACCGCCGTGGGCACGGAGGTGAAGGGGGCGTTGTCCAGCCGGCCGGCGATCAGGTAGTTCCAGATCTGCTGGTTGCCGGTGTAGTTCAGGATCTTCACCTTGTCCGGCACGATGTTCTGCCGCGCGTAGAAGTAGGGGTTGCGCTTCAGCAGCGCGGCCCCCGGGTTCACCCGCTCGAGCACGAACGGCCCGGCCGACACGTCGTGGCCCGGGTCGAAGGCGATGACCTTCTCCGCCAGCCCGGTGATCCGGTTCTTCGCCTTCTCCGCGGCCGCGCCCCGGCCGTGCTGGGCGACCTTGAGCGTCTGCCAGAAGTCCGGCGGCAGCAGCTTCCCGAAGACGTGCGCGGGCACGACCACGGTCTGCAGCAGGTTGGCGAGGAACGTCGAGCTGCGGTTGGCGCCCTGGGTCACCCGGATCGTCTTGGGATCGACGACCTGGATGTCGGCGGCGGAGCCCGCCGCCTTGGGGTCCAGCGCGTACGCCGTGCCGCCCTGGGTGTAGGCGAGGCCGATCGAGACCCGCACGTCCTCGCTGGTGACGGGCTTCCCGTCGGACCACCTGGCGTCCGGCTGCAAGTGGATGACGACCTGCGACCCGTCCGGGGACATGCTCCAGCTCTTGGCGATGGCCGGGTAGAACTGGTTGGGATCGGTGGGGTCGTTCTTGGGCCACGCCAGGGCCATGCCGTTATATCCCGAGAAGACCGATCCGACGGGGTTGAACGGGTTGATCGGCGCGCTCGCGTTGATCTGCTTGCTGCCGTCGATCGTGGTGTACACGCCGCCGCCCCGCTGGGCGGAGTCCGTCGTCTCGGTAGTGCCGCAGGCGGTGGCCGTGGCGATCGACGCCACAGCCATGATCGCTGCGAGTCGCTTCATGGGCTGCTCCTGGTTCCCGATTGCCTGGACAATACGGGCGTTCTCGGGACGACGTCAATTTTTTCCACGTGCAGACGCAGCGATGGAGTTAATTTTTACCAAGCCCACTACCTGCGGATACGTCGCTCGCGAGGGGGTGCGGGCCGCTGTCAGCGGCCGGTGAGCCAGCGGGCCGCCGCCCGCGCCGACGCGGTGGAGTTGCCATGCGTGGCGAGGTACAGCCGGCCGGCGGGCGTCCCCGGCACCCCGGTCTCGACCACGACCGCGTCCGGCCGGACCGCCAGCGCCTCGTCGAGGAGCCGCCGCATCCAGGCGTGCCGTACGGCGTCGTGGACGGCGATCACCAGCGGGCGCGCCGTCTCGCCCAGGTCGGGCAGCCGCCCGCCGTCGTCCACCTCGGCCGTCACCGTTCCGGGCAGGATCTCGCCGATCGCCTGACCGAGTTTCAGCGGGGTCGCGCGGCCGACGGCCTGGCTGGGCCGCGCCGTCAGGTGGACCACCAGCGGCGCCCGCGTCAGCACCGGCGACACCTGCGGCTGCGCCGGGGTCGCGCGCAGCGCCGCCGTCGCCGCGGCCAGGCCGAGGCCCTCGTCGGCGTCGCGGGCCGCCGCCTTCCTGGCCTCCGCCTGCGCGTCGTACCACGCGGCCAGGTCCCGCACCCGGCCCGCCGCCTCGGCCAGGCGCTCCTCCGCCAGCCGGCCCTCGCGCACCGCCGCGGTGATCGCGTCGCGCAGCGCGTACACGCTCTCCCCTCCGGCCGAGGACACCCCCACGCAGATCGCGTCGGCCCCGGCGGCGAGCGCGCGCACCGCGATCTCGCCGGGCGCGTACAGGGCGGCGACCGCCCGCATCTCGATCGCGTCGGTCACCACGAGCCCGCCGAAGCCCAGCTCCTCCCGCAGCAGGCCGGTGACCACTTCCCGGCTCAGCGTCGCGGGAAGCACGTCGACGGCGGGCACGAGCAGGTGCCCGCACATCACGGCGCGCACCCCGGCCGCGATCGCGGCGCGGAAGGGCGGCAGGTCGCGCCGCTCGATGACCTCCCGGGAGGCTCGTACGGCGGGCAGTGCGAGGTGGGAGTCGGTGACGGTGTCGCCGTGACCGGGGAAGTGCTTGGCGCAGGCCGCCACCCCCGCGCTCTGCAGCCCCTCGATCCAGGCCGCGCCGTGACGGCCGACCGCCTCGGGGTCGGAGCCGAAGGAACGCACGCCGATCACGGGGTTGCGGGGGTCGGCGTTGACATCCAGCACGGGGGCGTAGTCGAGGGTGACGCCGGCGGCGGCGACCATCCGGCCGATCTGCCTCGCCACCCGGCGGGTCAGCGCCACCTCGTCGGCGACGCCCAGCGCCAGGTTGCCCGGCCAGGAGCTGCCCACGGCGGCCTCCAGCCGGGTGACGGCGCCGCCCTCCTCGTCCACGGCGACGATCACCTCGGACCGCTCCCGGCGCAGCTCGGCGACCAGGGCGGCCGCTGCGCCGAGGCCGTCGGCGTGGCGGGGGATGTTGCGGGCGAACAGGACCACGCCGCCCAGGCCGTCCGCCAGCGCCCGCCGCAGCCACTCCGGTGGCTCGGTGCCCTCGAACCCGGGCTGGAGGACGGCCATCGCCATCCGCTCCAGATCGTCGCTCGGCCCGCCGCTCATGCCGCCTCCTCGCCCGGCGGTCGGGGCACGCACGTGCCGGCTGGCCCGCTCGCTCACGCGCCCCCCCGCTCGATCAGCGCCCGGTGCGCCTCGGCGGCGCGCGGGTCGCCGGGCCGGGCGGCCCGCAGCGCAAGCGCGGCGGCGCCCGCCGCGCTGTCCCGGGCGCGCACCAGCGCGGCCCAGCCGCCCAGCTCGGCCCGGACGAGGTGGGCGAGCTCGGTCTGCTCGGTCAGCAGCGACCCCGCGAGCACCAGCGGTCCCGTGCCTCCCCTCGCCCTCTCCCCCGCGCCGTACACGGCCCGTGCCGTACGGCACAGCCTCCGGGACGCCTCCGCGACGATGCCGCGGGCCACCTCGTCGCCCTCCCGGGCGGCGGCGTCCACGACGGGTGCGAGCGTGCCGAGCCAGGCGGGCCCCGACTCGGCGATCCGCGCGTACACGGCCGCCACCAGCGCCTGGGCGAGCGCGGGCCCCTCCCCGGCCGTTCCCGGCCCGAGGACGGCCTCCGCCACCCGGGCGACCAGCACCGTGGGCGCGCCCCGGCCGTCGATCGCGTTCAGCGCGGCGGCGGCGGCCCGGCGGCCCAGCCACACGCCGGAGCCCTCGTCGCCGAGGAGCCAGCCGAAGCCGTCGGCCCGCCGTACGATTCGGCGGTCGCGGACGCGGGCGCCGATCGCGCCGGTGCCGGCCACCAGGACCGCGCCGTCCGGCTCCTCGGTGGCGCCGGTGAAGGCGACGAGCACGTCCCCGACCACCGCGGGCCGCCCGGCGAGCCCGGCCTCCCGCCAGGCCCGCTCCGCGGACTCCGCCGCACGCGCCGCACCGGCCAGGCCGAACACGCCGCCGGCGACCCGTGCGGGATCCAGGCCCTCCAGCGCGCCGAGCAGCGCGGCGCGCAGGTTCGCCGCCGGGTCGGGGACCGAGATCGCGTTGGCGCCGCCGGCGCGTCCCCGCCCGGCGATCTCGCCCGACTCGGTGACCACGACGCAGCGCGTGCTGGTGCCTCCCCCGTCCACGCCGACGAACAGAGCCCCCACGGCCGCTCCTTTGTAGATACCTTCCATCAACCTATAAGGCGACGGAAATCTCCTACAACGGCCGCCGGGACGAGCGGGATGCCCGGTTATTTCTTGCTGTCGGTGAGATCGACGAGCGCAGTGGCCGCCCGGAAGAACTTGTTGCGGCCGAGGTCTCCGACGGTCTTGATGTGGAAGGCCTTCTTCAGCAGCTCCGCGTCCTCCGCGCTCACCCCGGCCAGCGCCTCCACCGGCGCCTTGATGATCTCGTCCAGGGTCTTGTCCTCGTACTCGCGGTCGAGCAGCTTCGCCAGGTCCGCAGATACAGCCATGGTTCCCCCCATCGAACACGCCCCCGATACCTCTGAAATGCCCAAACGGCACATTCCCTATGCCGCCCCGGGCTCCCCGCCCTGGACTCCCATGCCGCCGTGAACTCCCCTCCGTAGACTCCCATGCCGCCGTGAAATCCCCGCCGCGGGCTCCCATGCCGCCGCGGACTCCTGTGCCGCCGGCGCGGAGCTCGCGTAGTCCCACAGGTGATCCGCCGCGTACGGATCGGGCGCGTGGGCCGCGACGCCGCCGACGATCCCAGGGCGATGGGCAGGGACCTTCCGGTTGTCCTCGAAGTAGCGGCCGGTCCCGCCCTCCACCAGAGGCGAGACCACAGGCAGCACCGGTGCCGCCGCGCCCACGGCGACCGTCCTCGCCGCCGCGCTGCCCCCTGTTCGGCGGGGTACGGACGCCGCGTGCGATCCTGCCCCCGCTGCCAGCCGTCCTGCCACATGTGCCGTTCGCCCTGTCCGTCGCATCCCTCGCGGCGCCGGGCAAGGGAGATGCCGTGCAGGGCAGATACGGTGCCGACGCTGAGCGCGGTGCGAGCGTGGCCACTTTCATCTGCTCGGCAGACGCAGGACCCGCCACTGTGGAATGGGAGCCGTACTCAGTGATCACCTGGCCCTCGTCCTCATGGGCGACCCCATGCCGTATGGCGCGCGCCGCCCCGGCAGTGTCGATGCTCACGGCGGCAGCCTCCACCGGCGTCCGTTTCCGCCTGGCAACGCATGCCCGACCTGCCACAGCTACGTCGAGCAGCTCATCGAGACCACGGCAGCCGCCCGAGGCTGCACCGGGAAATACGCGAGATCGGTGGTCAGCCGGGAGACGCCGAGTGAGGGGTGGGTCAAAACGGTGGCACCTCGCGATCGTCGGTGAAGGAGGCTGCTTGCTGCGCGTCATCGGTTTGCTTCCCGGTCGCGTGGGGGGCTGCGTGGTCCGCG